>JABDJY010000193.1 GCA_013003285.1 Alphaproteobacteria bacterium
CGCTACTGCTGCCCGAGGCTAGGTCCCTGGTCGTCGAACGGTCGTCCCAGGCGATCACCGGGTTGCGGGGTCAGATTAATTCGCTGCGTACGCCACCGCCGGCGGCTGTCGAACCCGCCGCAATACCGGTAACGCCAGAACCCGTTTCCGCACCTCCGATCGTAACGGAAACCAACGCCACAGTGGATGTGGGCAGTGCCAATATTCGCTCCGGCCCCTCATCCAGCGCCGCCGTCATCATATCCCTGCCCCGTGGCACCGAGGTAACCATTCTTGAATCACAGCGAGGCTGGCAACGCATCCGCTTCGGCGCTGGCATAGACGATACCGGATGGGTTTTCGGTGATCTGTTAAGCACCCCACAACCGGGAGAACGCAACCAATGATTGAGATAGTTATTGAACGGTCGACCAACGCCGAGGGTGAAGCGACCTACCAGTGGAAAGTCTTCGATGACGATCAGGAAATCGAAACGGGACGCAACACCCATTTCAGCGCCGACCATTGCGAGGAAAGCGCCGTCGAGTTCTGCTGGAGCCAGCTCGGCTACAAACCCGACAAGGTTACTCGGCACTAAGAAGGACAAGGTGCGTAACAGGCCAACGCACTGGATTTCCGGGTAGACCAGCCTCACCCTTTTCGGTTGTTATTCGCGCGCTTGCGTCATCGATCATTATCGGTGAGCATGGTGTTCAGCGGGGCAATAACAACAAAAAGGGCGACACCGATGGAAACGCCTGCAATATCCCATGTCGATGTAAACGGGCATCCCTGCCGGGTCTGGACCAAGGGGTCGGGCCAACGAATTGGATTTCTGGCCGGCTTCGGCGGCCTGCCCAACTGGATACCTTTTCTCGACATATTGGCTGAGCATTTTGAAGTCGCGGTGCCGTCCCTACCCGGCTTCCCCGGCGCCACCGGACATACCGCGTGCGATACTCATATCGACTGGGTGATGGCCATCCGCACATTGCTGGACGGCGCCGGCCTGACCGGCGGCACACCGCTCATCGGCTCCGGCCCGGGCGGCTCGCTGGCGGCCGAGATGGCGGCGTTCTGGCCCGGCGATATGGATCGGCTGGTGCTGATATCGCCCTGGGGCCTGTTCGATGAGGCCGACCCCATGGCCGACCCCTGGGCCCAGCGCGCGCACGAAGTCGGCCCGTTGCTGTGCGAGACACCCGAACGTTGGGAAGAATTAAAAGCCGAACCCGCCGGGCAAAATTCGGTTGAGTGGCCGATCGAACAGGCCCGCGCGCTTGAATCCAGCGCCCGCATCTTTTGGCCTTTGGGCAATACCGGCCTGGCCAAACGGCTCGGCCGCATTACCTGCTCAACTCTTTTGATCCGCGGCACGGCCGACCGGGTAATCCCGGCCAGCTATATGGAAACCTTCCGCGAGACCGTGAGCGGCGATGTTTCGATCGAGACCATTGCCGGCGCCGGCCATTTAGCAGAACTGGACCAGCCTCAGGCGGTCGCCGACGCAATCAAGGCTTTTATCTAATCCGCCGAATGCCGGAACGTGTTTACCGCCGAACGGTAGTCGTTGAGGCCGAGCTGCTCGCGGATATCTTCGGTAACTTTCATGACCATATCATCGACCGGGATACCGACCCCGTTGGCGATGCGGTCGTTTTTGGAAAAGTTCGCCGCGACAGAAGCCGCGCCCGATACCGCCGCCGGTCCCAATCCTTCGGCTAACGCCGTGCGGGCCGCGTCCAACGCCGCGCGGTCGGTGCCGATAATTGCGTCGGCAAAGGCCAGCAGCAATTCGCCACCCGGCACGCCGCTGTCCAGTTCAGGCCGGATCAACGCCTCGATATTCACATTCAGGTTAGTTGCGCGTCCACTCTCACGGAGGAACCGGGCATGCCCGGATGTTCAGTAAAAGCACTCATTGATCGCCGAGACACGTCCGGCAACAACCTCTACCTGGGCCCGGGTCAGACCCTCATGATGTTGAAAATCATATTCAAGAATACGGTTCAGCGGCAGGTACTGCACCTGCTCCAATTCAAGATGGGCGCGCAACTCTTCGGGCACCAAGCTTAAGGCCCGAATGATATAGGGCTTGGGATTGGGGCCGTAGAGCGCCACGGCCTCGTCGCCACCCTCGGGCGGATTGGGGATCGTCGGCACCCAGGCCAGTTCCGTGACGGCGACACCGGGGCGCACGCGCGAGGGCTCTCCAGGCATCGCGGCGGGTAGCGGGCGCAACGGGACGCCGATGCCGCGGGCGAAGATATCAATGTTGGTCGCTCGCGCGACCAAACCGACGATTTCGACAAATTCGCAATCACTGAGACCGCCCCGTAGCGACTCCTCGTAAAATGCCAGGTCAAAGTCCGCTGGCGATACCGCAAGTCGCTCCACCACCCGGAGTGCGATATCCGGTAGGCCGAGGTCGACCGGAAAATCCATATCCGCCGGCGCTTCGAGGAGCCCGGCATCGATGCCGGCTTTTCGCGCCACCGTTGCAATCGCCAGGCGTTGGGCGCCGGTCCCCCAGGTTCCGGGGGCGCCCAATGTTTCCATCTGCGAGCCGTGGATTGCCGCCAAATCGTCACGGACGGGATAGTCTGAATCTGCGTAAAAGTTCATTTAACACTCACTTTGTTCGGCCCAACATGTTGAGGAAGCGCCTATTCTGTCAATAGCAGGCGGTTAACAATCGCGCTAACGCTGCTTCAGGCGGGCATCCTCACAGGCGCCCAGCGCAGGGCTGTCATTCGCGGGTTCGGATTGAAAATCGCCGCTTTTTGCGCGATGCTAGTAGCCATAGAAAATGCGGCTGTAGGGAAAGAACATGACAATCTAAATGGTCACCGAGAAACTCAGCGGACCGGGCGTTTGGCTTGGGCCGGACATCCAAAATGACCAAAGCTGGATCATGCAGCTCGACGGCGACGATGTGGCCGAAATCGATGCGGCACTCGCCGCGGTCAAGGAAGCCGGTCTTTCACTCCCCTTCCCGGCCAGCGCATTTCCGCTACCCAACTTTATCCAGAAAATCGATACGCTTGTCGACGCTATCAGCAATGGCAAGGGCCTGATGGTGGTGCGCGGTCTGCCGCGCGAGCGCTATAGCGATGAAGATTGCGAAATTATCTACTGGGGCATCGGCAAGCATATCGGCACACCGGTCTCGCAAAACGGACGCGGCCATCTACTCGGCCATGTGCGCGACGAAGGCCGCAGCATAGACGACCCCACCGCGCGCCCCTATCAGACCGCCAGCAAGATGGATTTCCACTGCGATCTCATGCCGGTCGATGTATTGGGTCTTTTCTGCATGCGCGCCGCCAAGTCGGGCGGAGAAAGTTACATTGTCAGCGGGCAGGCCGTGCACAATGTGATCCTGGAAGAGCGGCCGGACTATCTAGAAGCGCTTTACCAGCCCATCAATGTGGACTGGGCCGATGAAGAGCCGGCCGGGGCGCCGCCTTGGTACACCATGCCGATGTTCAGCGTAGCCAACGGCAAGATTACGTCGCGCATCACCAGCCGCCGGTTTATTCAGATGGTCACGCGCCATGGTGAGCAACTTGGCGCCAGCCCGATACAGCTCGAGGCGATTGAGTTTGCCCAGGCTGTCGCGCAGCGGCCGGAATTACGCCTCTCCATGACCTTGGCCGACGGCGACATGCAGTTTCTCAGCAACCACACGACGCTCCATGCGCGCTCCGCTTTCGAGGATACCGCCGAACCGGATCTGCAGCGTCACCTGCTGCGGATGTGGATCGCCTTGGACGATGCCAAACGGCGGCCACTCTCGCCGTTACTCGATGAGCGCTATAGCTGGGTCGAACGCGGCGGCATTCCGCAAAAAGTAGCGGCTTAAGACAGATCAACACGGCGACATCTTGAACAAAATAAACTTGAAATTTGTTTCTAGCCGGCCGCTTCTTTCCAATATCAGGGCCGCCACACTCATCGGTCTTGGCGCGATATGTCTGTCGGCGTTGCCGCTCGCCGCTCAAACCAACCCGACCGCGCAATGGGGTACCCGCGCACCGCTCCTCGAGGCAAATTCAGAAATGGCTGTCGCGCAGGTCGGTGACCATATTTATGTCATCGGCGGCTACCCCTCGACCCGGATCAGCGCCTCGACGGTACAAGTCTACGATGCCGGCGCGGATAGCTGGCAACTGGCGGCGCCCTATCCAACCCCGATCAACCACGCGTCAGCGGTCGAACTCGATGGCATGCTGTATGTGATTGGCGGCCAGACCACCGCCGGCCGTGGCAGCTACACATCAGCCGTCCATGCTTTCGACCCCAAGACCAAGAGCTGGATACAGCGGGCGCCGATGCCGACGGCGCGCAGCTCGATGGCCCATGCAGTGATTGACGGCAAGCTGTATGTCGCCGGCGGCCGACCGCCACGCGGCCACGACTTTGCCGTATACGACCCCAATACCGACAAGTGGACCGTTCTGCCCGATATGCCGACCGCGCGGAACCACATGGCCGCCGCATCGATTGGTGGCAAACTTTACGTCGCCGGCGGCCGTTTCGGTGGCGGGTTTCGCAGCGAAATCACGGCAGCGCTTGAGGTGTATGATCCGGCGACCAATCAATGGGCATCGAAACAGCCCATGCCGCAGCCGCGCAGCGGACATAACGGATTGGCCGTCAATGGTTGCTTTCACACCTTTGGCGGCGAGCATCCCAGTGCCGGGCCGTCGGGCGTATTTCCCGACCATGTGGTCTACGATCCAAGCACCGATCGCTGGACGCGCCTACCCGACATGCCGATCCCGGTGCACGGTGTCACCGGTCTGGCCCTGGTGAACGGTTGGATCCATCTGCCCGGCGGTGGTCTGCGGATGGGGGGCAGCAGCGGCGCCACGCAGCATCAAGTGTTTCGCCCCGAAATGCGGTGCTTTTAGCCGGGTGAACGACGGTAATTGTCGGCCACCGGACCTAATCACCAACGCTGACGTTTATTGAATAGATCGCATTGCGGGCGCCGTCCGCGGGTTGCGTCTCGCCGTGAATATCGGTCGCCCGGCAGCGCAGATCGTAGTTTCCCGATTGAGGCGCCGGCCAACGGTAGGAAAATCGCTGCCATGACCGCTGCGAGCGCGGTTCGAGTTCGGCGGCGTGCCAGGTGCCGCCGCCATCCGTGCTGACCTCGACGGACACAACGTCGCTGGCGGCCCAGGCCCATCCCCAGATTTCCCGATCGCCGGTGGGCAACCGGCTATCGGCGGCCGGTGATACAATGATGCTTTCCGGCGCGATCTGCCAGACCGGCTGCGTCGTTTCTGTGCCATTGGACGGGTCGTTGTAAAAACGGGTGGTGAACAGGCTCTCCGCGCGGCCCTCGGATAGATGCAACTGGCTGAGCCATTTCACGCTGTTTGTTCCGAAGAACCCGGGCACGATGAGCCGTGCGGGGAATCCATGCTCAAGCGGCAGGGGTTCGTCGTTGAGTTCGTGGGCGATGAGGACATCGCCCTCGCCGAGACGAGAGATCGGTATATCCTTCAGGTAATAATCCTGTTCGACCCCGGCGAAGGTTCCATGGTCGAGGCCAAACGCCCAGAGATGGGTCGCGCTTGGATTGACCCCAGCCTCGCCAAGCAATTCAGCGAGGTCGGCCCCGGCCCAGCGCACATTTGCGATTCTGCGCGTCGGTACCGTCGGGTTCATGGGACTTCCGGCGCATTGGTGAACCGTTTCGACAATGTGTTTGGGGCGCTGCAACAATTCGTTGAAGGAGAGCTTGAGGGGCCGATCCACAAGTCCGTCGATCGTCAGCGACCAATCTTGGACGCCGATTCGTGGAATGCCCATATGCGCCAAGACGAACAGATCTGCGGCCGACGTTAGACGATCCGTCATCGCCGAAGGCGACAGCTTATGCTTTCGCACCAAACCGTCGGTTTGCATTTCCGGCTTTGGCTTGGACGGTTCCATTATGGAGACTCCCCTTCACATCAACTCGACGGATTTCACTGTAACGAGTTTCACAAAATCGATCCCAATCTTCCCGGTACGTATTCAACACAATAGGAATTGTAAAATTGCGTACCCTGAGGCTTCTAAAAGTAGTAAAACAAACCGTAGTTAATTACGGGGGGGGCTAACGTGCTCAAAGAATTCAAAGAATTTGCCATCCGCGGCAACGTTATGGATATGGCCATCGGCATCATTCTTGGTGTCGCTTTTGGTAAGATCGTCACGTCGTTCGTTAAAGACATCATCATGCCGCCGATCGGACTGTTGTTCGGCGATGTGGATTTCACCGATATCTTCATCAATCTGTCGGACACAGCCTACGAAACCTTGGCCGCAGCGAACGAAGCCGGCGCAGCGACCATCAAAATCGGCGTATTCGTCAACACGGTCATCGATTTCGTCATAGTGGCGTTCGTGATCTTCCTGGTGATCCGCCAGATGAACAAGCTGAAAAAGGCCCCGCCGCCGGCCGATCCGACGACCAAGGATTGTCCGCAATGCTTGTCGTCGATTCCGATCAAAGCTACCAAGTGTGCCCACTGCACCTCGGCGGTCTGATCAAGTAAGACGTTTATCATGCGGCCCGGTGACACTTGTCGATCCGACAGTTGCCGGGCCGCGCTTTGACCACTCCCCCCGCCCGCCCTATAATCGGTGCGCGCGACGGGTTCGCGAACATCTATGGGAATTACGCATCATGACCAAATACCATCTGATCAGCTCATTCACCTGACCCTGGGTGCAGCGCGCCGTGATCCTAATGCGTGCTAAAGACGTCGAGTTCGAAGTCACCTATGTCAATTTGCGGGACAAGCCCGACTGGTTCCTGGAAATCTCGCCCCATGGCAAGGTTCCGGTGCTAAAGGTCGGTGATGAAATATTATTCGAATCCAACGCGATAGCTGAATATCTGGATGAGATGGTTGAGCCCCAACTCCACCCGGTTGATCCGATCAAACGGGCCCGCAACCGGGCCTGGACCGACTTCACGCCGGACTTTTCCAGCGCGCTGGGATCGATCGGCTATGCCAAAACCCGCGAGGACATGGAAAAGGCGGTCGCCGACGCCCCGATAAAACTGCAACGGGTGGAAAAGGCCCTGGCCGAAGAACGCGGCAATGACGGCCCCTTCTTCAATGGCAAAGAACTCTGTTTGGTCGATGCGGCCTACGCGCCTTTCCTGCAACGCTACCGGTTTATCGACCGCTTGTTGCAGAACGACGTGCTGAAGGACTTCCCGCTGATTAATGCCTGGGCCGATGCACTGCTTTCCGACGAGCGGATCACCGGGGCCGTGCCACCGAACTTCGAGGAGGAGTTCACGGCCGGACTCATACGCCGGGAAACCTATGCGGCGACGTTCATCGAGGGGGCCGAGGCTGCCGCCGAGTAATCGGCGGCGGTGTCGCCAGCAATAATGGCAGACGAGATCGACACGTCGGGTGGTTACCGGCCTGATGACCCGCGCTACGGCCTGTCGGGACAGGCGCTGCAGGATTACTATCTGTCGCGGCCGACCCATTTCTTTATCCGCTGCCTCTACAAGCCGGATTCGCTCGATCTGCGCGACGCCGCGATGGAGGCCCATATGGCCCATGTGCGGGCCCATCGCGACCAAATACATTTCGCCGGGCCGCTTCTGTCCGACGATGGCGCTATGCCGATTGGCACCATGTGTATCATCGACGTGGAGAGCCGGGTGGCGGCCGAATTCTATGTCGCTGCCGACGGTTACAACCGGGCGGGACTACTCGAAAAACCCGAAATCCGCCGCTTCGTCAGCAGCAAGCGGTTGCGCCAGCACGACCGCGCGCCCGACCCGAACATGCAGATGTTCGTGTGCGAATGTATCGACGGCCCCGATGTGGCTGAAAAACGCAAACAGACCGCGGCCGCCCATCACGCCTATCAGGGCTCCATCATCGACCGCTACATTGCCCACGGCCCGTTTCGCGCCGACGACGGCATCGCGCTGCTGGGCAGTCTGTTCATCGTCGAAACGACGGATCGCGCCGCCGCCGAGGCGCTTGTCGCCGCCGAACCCATGGCCGCCGGCGGTGTGTTCGAGGAAATCCGCATCACCCGCTGGCGCTACGGCACGTCGCTGGCTTAGGCTCAGTCACCCACTGGGGCTTGCGCGACGGGGACTTTTTTCACCCCGCGCACGGCCTCGCGCCGGGCGATATAGGTGGTGCCGACAACGATCACCGCGCCGCCGATCCACGTCCACATATCGGGGAACTCGGAAAACAGCACGAAGCCGATCAGCGCCGCCCAGATCATACGGGTGAAGAGCGCCGGCTCGACCAGGCTCATATCGGCGAGTTTATAGGCTTGCACGAAGAGCAAATGCCCGACCGTGCCGAACACGCCGATCAGCGCGAGCATTGCCAGTTGCTCGAGGGTCGGCGTCTGCCAGAAGAACAACGCCGGCACCAGGGTGGTCGGTACCATGAGGCAGGTCAGCAGGGCGACGATGGTCGCCGCCGATTCCGTTCCCGACAGCACTTTCGCCATAAGCTTCGAGCACGATACGATGAGCGCGGACATCAGGATCAGGATCGGCCCCAGACCGATCTCTGCAAATCCCGGCCGGATGATGATCAGCCCGCCGGCAAGCGCCAGGCCAATACCGATCCAGCGCCGTGGGCCTACGCGTTCGCCGAGAAATAATATCGCTAGCAGCGCCACAAACACCGGCCCCAACAGGCTCAGCGCGGTCGCGTCGGCAACCGGAATGAGTGACAATGCAAAGAACCACGATAACATCGAGACGGTATTGAGCCCGGCGCGGCCGAGATGCATGCCGAGGCGTTTCGTACGGAACATGCCGAAACCGTTTCGCAGCAGAAACGGGATGAACACCAGCAAGCCGAAAAGGTTGCGGAAAAACGCCGCTTCGAACGGGTGAATGCCTTCGCTGACCGTCACAAACCGAATGGTGCTGTGCATCGAAGCGAACAGGGCGCTGGCCAGCACGACCATCATGAAGCCCGCCAGCGGCGGCGGTATCGCCGCGGCCCGCAGCCGCAAGTTTTGCAGCATCACTGAACTGAAACTGAGATAAGGCTCACCCGGCGTTACCGTGGATGGCTTGCCAGACCCGGTGCGGTGTCGCCGGCATGTCGATGTTGGTGACGCCATATTCGGCCAACGCATCGACCACCGCGTTCATCACCGCCGCCAGCGAACCGCTACAGCCGGCCTCGCCTGCCCCCTTGGCGCCGATCACGTTGGTGGTCGCTGGAACCGGATGATCGTCGAAGACCATATCGGGAACTTCGACGGCGCGCGGCAATTGGTAATCCATGTAGGAGCCGGTCAGTAACTGGCCATCATCGTCATAAACAATGTGCTCCATCAGCGCCTGACCGATGCCTTGAACCACGCCGCCATGAACCTGTCCCTCGGCGAGCAACGGATTGACGATGGTGCCGAAATCGTCGACCACCGTGTAGCGATCGACCCGGGTGGTGCCGGTCTCGGGGTCGATCTCGACCTCGCAGACATGCACGCCGTTGGGGAAGGATGACGGCGCGGTATCGTGGACCAGCTCGGTGTCGAGCGTCTCCGGCAGGTCGTTGGCGCCGCCGATCTCGCGCGCCCGTTGCGCCAACTCAAAAATACCGATGCTCCGATCGGTACCCGCGATGCGAAATTCGCCATCGGAAAACTCGACATCCTCAACCGCGGCTTCCAACACATGACCGGCCACGGCGCGGCCCTTTTCGATGACCGCGGCAGCGGTTTCGTACAGCGCGCCAGCCTCGGCGATCACCGAGCGCGAACCGCCGGTGCCGCCGCCGATGACCAGTTCGTCGCTATCACCCTGCAGCAGGTCGATCTTGTCGAAGGGTATGCCCATACGCGCCGACAGGATTTGCGCGAAGGTTGCGCGATGACCCTGGCCGTAATCCTGCGTACCGCTGACGATGGTGACCCGTCCATCATCGCCGAAGCGCAGGCCGCCCATCTCCTTGCCCGCCGGTGCCGAGACTTCCACATAGGCGCAAATACCCAGACCGCGTTTCTTGCCCGCTGCCTCGCTCTCTGCTTTGCGTCCGGCGAAACCGTTCCAGTCGGCGGCGGCGACCGCCTTGTCCAACATGGGTGGAAAATCGCCACTGTCATAGACCTGCCCACTCGCCGCGGTGAACGGCATGGCTTCCGTCGGCACCAGATTGCGGCGGCGGATCTCGATCGGGTCGATCCCCATCTCGCGCGCCGCGGTATCGACCAGCCGCTCCATGATGTAATTGCCCTCGGGCCGGCCGGCGCCGCGATAGGCGCCCACATAGGTGGTGTTGGTGAAGGCGCAGCGCATGTTCACATCGATCGCCGGCGTTAGGTACATGCACGGCAGGTTCTTGCCGACATTCGCGGTCTGGCAGTGCGGCCCGGTGCCGGTGAGATAGCTGCCCATATTGGCGATGCCGTTGACCCGCGCGGCGAGAAATTTGCCATCCGCGTCCAGCGCCAACTCGCCATTATACACGCTGCCCCGGCCCATATGATCGGCCAGCATGCTCTCGGAACGGTCGGCGGTCCATTTGACCGGCCGGCCGAGCTGCTTCGCCGCCAACAACACCACGGGATATTCATTGTAGGGCATGGCCTTCATGCCGAAGGAGCCGCCAACCTCGCCGGTGATCACGCGGACTTTCTCCGGCTCGACCTTCAAAATGGCGTTGGCCAGAATATTACGCATGCCGAACACGCCCTGGCAGCCGGTATAGACAATGTAGCGATCGGCTTCGGTGTCGAAATCGCCGATGAAGGCGCGCGGCTCCATGGCCGAGACGAAGACCTGATTGTTTTCCAACCGCAGGCTGGTGACATGGGCCGCCGCCGCGAACGCCGCCGTGGTGGCCGCGGCGTCACCCATCTGGAAATCGACACAGACATTGCCTGGCGCATCTTCGTGTAATTGCAATGCGCCATCGGCCACGGCGGCGTCGATATCCGTATTCGCCGGTAACGCCTCGATGTCGAGCTCGACCAGCTCGGCGGCGTCGCGCGCCTGCGCCAAGGTCTCAGCGATTACACCGACCACCGGTTCGCCCACATTACGCACCCGGCCCGTGGCCAATATTGGGCGCGGCGGTTTGATCAGGGGTGAACCATCGCGGCTCTTCAGCGGCAAATTGTTGGGCAAGGTGCCGAACCCGGCCGCCTCAATATCAGCGTGGGTATAGACCGCCAGCACGCCGGGCGCGGCTTTCGCAGCGTCGATATTGATGGCTTCGATCTCGCCATGGGCAACCGGCGAGCGCACGAACACCGCATAGGCCTGACCCTCGAGATTACGGTCGTCGGTATACACCCCACCGCCGCGCAACAGACGCGGATCTTCGGTGCGGGTGACGGGTTGGCTGACAGCGTACGGCCCAGTGCCGAATACGGGTGCGTCCACAGCGGTGATCCCTTTTTCATGGCCCGCGCGCATTTATATCAGCGCACCAACCATTTTGAGTTTGGAATGTCGAACGGACGCCCCCGGGGCGCCCGCTAGATCGGATATTAGACTATCACAGCCGACCGCCGAGACGGTAGCTGCATTGTACGCAACCCTACTCTGCCGCCTGCGCGACCGGGCCTTCCTTGTCGAGGAAGTGGGGCATGACCTCTTCGGCGAATTGCTGCAGGGCCTCGGACGAGCCGCTGAGATCGTGGCAGAGGATATTGCGCACGCCGAGATCGTAGAGCTTCTGAACCCGCTCGCCCATTTCCTCGGAGCTACCGAGGATGGCGCCGCCTTCGGATATTAGGTCGGGACTGCCGCGGTCTTTCCAGCGCGAATTGGCCACCGGGTTGAACGACTTAGCCTGGAATTTCGGATCGGTGGCCAGCACCTGCACTTCGGTGATGAACTTGCCGCGCAGCACATGGGCTTCCTTGCGCTCATTGTCATTGTTGGCGACCATCAGGCCGCGGGTCACGGCGATCGAATAGGGATCGAACTCCCTTCCCTGCTTTTCGACCTCGTCACGATATTGGTTGATGCGCTCGCCGATGGCTTCGAACGGCGACATCTGGTCGAGCAGCAGATTATAGCCGTTCTGCGCGGCCTTGCGGATCGACGGTTCGCTGCCGGCGCCGACCCACATGGGCGGATAAGGCTCCTGCACGGTCGGCGGCTCGACCAGTACCTGGTTGAACTCCCAGCGGTCGGACTTGTAGGACCAGCGGTCGGGCTCGGTATAGGCGCGTTTGATGATTGAAACGGACTCTTGGAAGATGTCTTCCGCGTCTTTCATGTCGATGCCGAAGCCGACAAATTCGTTGGCGCGGTAGCCGCGACCGATACCGAAATCATAACGGCCCTTGGATATCTGATCCAACGTCGCAACCTGCTCGGCCAGCATGATGGGGTTGAACCAGGGCACCACGACGACGGCACTACCCAATCGAATTTTCGACGTTATACCAGCTAGATAGCAGAGATAGTTCAAAGTCGCCGATAACTGAGAAAAGCCGGTGAAATGGTGTTCCACAAGCCAGGCGCTGCTATAGCCGAGCTTCTCGGCGAGCTGAATATACTCGCCATATTCGTGGTAGCCCAAGGCGGCTTCCGTAATGACTTCGCCCGGCACGGCCTGCGCACCGCCAAATAGCCCGAATTTCATAAGTTACTCCTCAGCACGACCGGCGACGGCATGCCGCGCCCCATCTTCCGTAGACCCCCATTATAGCGCGGATGCCCCCCGATGAATAATTATGTATGCCGATATTATATATAACAACTGCCTATGGCTTGGTGATATTGCCTTACTTGCCCGACCGCACGAAACCGAAGCTCAAACCGCGCACCAGATGCTTGCGGATCAGCAGACCGATAATGATCAACGGGATGGTCGCGCCCACCGCAAGCGCCGCCTGAAGGCCATAGGCGCTACTCCCCCCCAAGCGGTTCAGATGCATGGGCAGGGTCGAGACATCGGTCTTCGACAGGATCAGCGCCAGGAAGAACTCGCTCCAATTGAGGATAAAGAGGAAGAGGAACGTCACCGCGAGGCCGGGTTTGAGCAGCGGCAGGATGATCTCCCAGATCACCTGCCAGCGGCTCGCGCCGAGTATTTCCGCCGCCTGCTCATAGTCGAGCGGTATTTCATCGACGAAGCTTTTCAGCACCAGCAGCGCATAAGGAATGGTGGTGAGCATATAGAGCAGGGTCAGGCCGGTGCGGGTATCTTCCAAACCAATGAACCCAAAATAGAGCACCAAGGGTCCGGCGATCACGAAGGGCGGGATCAACCGCAATACCAGGGTCGCCATCAATTGCGTGTCGGTCAAAATCCGGTACCGCGACGCGCCATAGGCAATTACGGCCGCGAATAGGGTCGCGAGTGTCGAGGCGGTGAAAGCGATGATGAAGGTGTTGATCAGCGCTTCCCACGGACCCAACACTTCGGTCAGGCCGGCGTTTTCCGGGTTCGAGCTGAACACGCCGGAAACCCAAATACGGAAATAGCTGCCCAGGGTCGGATCGCTGGACCACCAGACCGGCGGCCAGGCAATCCATTCACCGGGCCGCTTGAGCGACGTCGCGACAATCCAGAACAGCGGGAACGCCACCACCACCAGCCAGATGGTGAGAACCGTATAACGAAATGTGGCGAACACGCCCTTACGGCGGCGGCGCGTCAGCATTGTCACGGCCTACAAGTGTCCGTCGTGATTATGGATTCAGCCCGTTGAAGCGCAGCACGTAGATGCCGTGGTTCTTATCGGACACGAAGATATTGCCGCGACTGTCGACGAGAACGTCTTCGGTCTGGGCGACCAGTTTGCTCGCCGGCAACAACCCGCGCCGTTCCAACGGATCGGGCGGCAGGAAATAGCCGACTTCGCGGGGCAGCCGCTCATCGGAAATATCGTAGATCCGTAAGCCGCCGTTGAAATAGGTCACGAAGGACAGATCCTCACCCTGATAGAGAATTTCCTGATATTGCGGCTGATGCTGATTATGCGGGCCGAACCGGCCGCCGCGTTCGCAGAAATTGCGGTACGGCGCTTCTTCCGGCGGCACCGGCAGCGGAAACAGCGAAATCAGATGGGGGTTGGTCTCGTCGCTCACATCGACGATGCCGCAATAGCCCAGCGGTTCTTCGCAATTCTCTTTGATGGCCTCAGAATTCACCACCACAAGGTCGCGGCCTTGTAGCGGCACGGCCGTGTGGACGGAGATGAAATTCACAAAGGGTGGCGAGAACGGTAAATCGCTGATCATCACCGGGTTGGTCTTGTCGGAAATATCCAGGATGACGAACCCGCCGGCGCCATAGGGCAGGAAGGCGCGGTCGCCTTTTACGTAAGCTCCGCCATGCAGCATGGTGCCGACCCGCGGGCCTGCCTCGCCGCCACCGGTCCATTGGCCGGGCCGCCACCAGCGGCCCACCTCGACAGGATTGGCCGGATCGTCAATATCGACGATCTGCAGAATCTGGCCGACAAAACCTTCGGGCAGTCCGGTGGCGTAAACATAGCGGCCGCCATCGTAGTAATTGCGGTGAGTCCCCTCGCCGCCGGTCTTGAAATGGCCCTGCAATTGCGGATCTTCGGGATCAGCGAGATCCCAGATCAGGAACCCTTCGCCATTGGGCTCGCCGGGCGTATTGCCCCAGCCCTCCATGATCTTTTCCTGCGAAGTGATCATCTTGCCGTCGGCGATCTGCACCTGCAGGGTCCAGGTGTTGGACGGACCTTCGACGAAGCGCACAAAGCGCGGGTTGGCCGGATCGGTCACCTCGACGATGGAAAACCCCGGATGCCAGAATTTCGCCGTGTACAGATACCAACGATCGCCCGCCTTATGGAGCGCCAGTTTGAATCCCGGCCGGCCCTCAAGATCGCAATAGCCGATGGCCTCGACGTTCCAGGCGTAGCTTTCACCTTGTGGGTAGGTCATGGCGGTCCCCCTGTCTTATTTTTCATTATTGGTAAATCACATATTGCACCGGTATCCACGCCTGTAAAGCGGTCCGATGGGTTCGCTAAATTATGCCGAGAGGTGGATTCTTTTCGGC
The DNA here is from genome assembly GCA_013003285.1 of Alphaproteobacteria bacterium. Lineage (GTDB taxonomy): Bacteria > Pseudomonadota > Alphaproteobacteria > UBA6615 > UBA6615 > JABDJY01. Next base: position 14,997 of record JABDJY010000193.1, read on the forward strand.
GAACATTGGAAGATAGGTCATGGCATCGACACTCACCGATACGGATCGGCCGCGTTATCAGGTCATCGCCGACGACCTGATGGCCGAGATCACCGCGGGAAAATTCTCCGTTGGATCGATGCTGCCCACCGAAATGGAGCTATGCCGGCGCTACGATGTCAGCCGCTATACGGTGCGCGAAGCCCTGCGCCAGCTGCGCGAATTGGGCATGGTGCAAATGCGCCGCGGGTCGGGCACCCGCGTCCTGTCGACCCAACCGGAGCAGGCCTATGTACAATCGGTCAGCGCGCTATCGGAACTTCTGCGCTATCCGGGAACCAGTTTCACGGTCATGAAGTCGGGACGTATCGCGTTGGACGCCGAGCAGGCGGAAATATTGCACGCGCGCCCCGGCGATGATTGGTTCCACATAAGCGGCGTGCGGCGATCGGATTCAGCAAATACGCCGATCTGCTGGCAGGATATCTATGTGCTGCCCCAGTTCGAAGATGCGGCCCGCCAGGTGCCCATGGACCACCGCGCGGTTCATCAAATCATCGAACAACGCCATGGTGAAATTATCGGCCAGGCGCAACTCGATATGTTCGCCAGCCATATCGACGAGGATCTCGCGACCCAATTGGAAGTGCCGCCGGATACCGCCGCCATGACGATCATTCGTCGTTACACCGACCATAATGGCCGCTTGTTCGAGACCACCCGCTCGATCCATCCCGAGGGTCGTTTCGTCTATTCGCTGGACCTGCAACGGGATTGGCGCACCCGAGACTAGAATGGTTGGCGATCGCTAAACGCTGACCGCTAACTGCTGCACCACATCTTCGTCGACCTCGACGCCGAGACCCGCGCCGTCGGGCAAAACGGCCTCACCCCGATCGACCAGGATAGGATTGCGCACCAGATCCTGCGCCACATATTGCTTGGTGATGCTGAGGCCCCAATCGAGCGATGGCGCGGCGGCCGAGATATGTAAGACGGCGGCGCTCGATATGCTCGATTCCGCCACTTTGCCGGCCATGTTTACCTTCATGCCCAACTCGTCGCATAGACACGCCGCCTCATAGGCCCGGGTGACGCCGCCGAGCTTGATCATCTTCAAGCTACCGCCTTGCGCCGCCCCCATTTCCTGGTGATAGCGAATATCTTTGAGACTATGCAGGCCTTCGTCCGCGCCGATCGGTGCACTCGCATGGCGCTGAACATCGGCCATGCCCTCAACGTCATGGCCCATGATCGGCTGCTCAATGAAGTCCAGGATTTCGCCGACACCTTCAACAAAGGTGATCGCATCTTCGCGCGACCAGCCCTGATTGGCGTCCGAGGAAAGCTGCACGCCACCATTGACCATTTTGCGAACATTGTGGGCGCGCTCGATGTCTTCGGCCACCGGGTTGGTGCCGACCTTGATCTTGAACGAGGTAAAACCTTCGTCGAGCTTCTCGCGGCCTTCGGACAGATCCTGATCGAGCTTGCCCGACGCCAGCATCCACAGAACCGGTATTCGCGACCGTCGCACGGTGCCCAAGAGTTCCGACATGGATTTCTGTGCAGCTTTGCCGGCCAGATCGTAGAACGACATTTCCAATACGGTCTTGGCGCTGGCATTGCCGTAGAGGCGGAAATCCATAAGCGCCAGATTTTCAGCAAATTCCGACGGGTCGCGGCCGATAAAATAGGGCGCCAGATAGCGAACGGCCGCCATCATACTCTCCACCGTCTCGCCGGTCATGGTTGGCGACGCCGACGCCTCGCCCCAGCCCACCAGGCCGTTATCCGTGGTCACTTTAACCAGCACATTGTCGCTATGGTCGAACACGATACCGGCCATCTTGAGCGGCTTGGTCATCGGCAGCGAAATGGCGATCGGCGTGATTTCGGTGATTTTCATTGGCGTTTCCCCTTTTGGCACCAGGATATCAAACCAGGGCCCTATTCCCCTAATAGCTCTTCGCGCGAACGCGGGCGCGGTTCCGGCGCATCGGATTCCTCGGCCGCTTCGGCGCGCAGAAATTCGGTGAGCTTACGTAACCGGCGGCCGGCGCGGGCGCGGATTTCACCCACATCCATCC
>JABDJY010000194.1 GCA_013003285.1 Alphaproteobacteria bacterium
GGCCAGGACAGGGCCACCATTACGTCGACTTCCAAACCGGCAAGCTAACCCGCTCTAAGAGCTCTTACGAACACCCCCAACCCCATGCCTGCTTCATTCAGTCGATTTCCGACGACTTGGTGACCGACGGCGGCATCATGGATTTGTGGACCCGCGAGGCGCGGCTGTTCAAATATGGTTCGGGCACCGGCACCAACTTTTCGAACCTGCGCGGATCAGGCGAGCCCCTGTCCGGCGGCGGCAAATCGTCCGGCCTGATGAGTTTTCTGAAAATCGGCGATCGGGCGGCCGGCGCCATCAAATCGGGTGGCACGACGCGGCGCGCGGCGAAGATGGTGGTGGTCGATATTGACCATCCCGACATCGAGGAGTTCATCGACTGGAAGGTGTTGGAAGAGCAAAAGGTCGCCGCTTTAGTTACCGGCTCGAAGATTTGCCGCAACCACCTCACCGCTATTATGGACGCTTGCTACGAGCCGGAGACGACGAGTGTCGGCGACGAGCAGTTCAATCCGGCGGAAAACCCTGTGCTGAAACGCGCTGTGCGTGACGCGCGTCGTGACCTGGTGCCCGAAAACTATATATATCGCGCCATTCAATTCGCCCGTCAGGGCTATCGCGAGATGGATTTCCCGATCTTCGATACCGATTGGGATTCCGAAGCCTACCGCACCGTGTCAGGTCAAAACTCCAACAATACCGTGCGCTTAACCGATGACTTTCTGAAAGCGGTTGAACAGGACGGTCCCTGGGAACTGCGCCAACGGACCGACGGCGCCGTCGCCAAGACGGTGTCGGCGCGCGAATTGTGGGAGAAGGTCGGCGCCGCAGCCTGGTCGAGCGCCGACCCGGGAATACAGTTCGACACCACCATCAACGATTGGCACACCTGCCCGCAATCGGGGCGAATCAACGCCTCAAACCCGTGTTCGGAATATATGTTCCTGGACGATACGGCGTGCAATCTGGCCTCGCTCAATCTGCTGACCTTCCGACGCGACGATGGTGCAATCGATATCGAAGCGTTCGAACATGCGACGCGGCTCTGGACCCTCACTCTAGAACTCTCAGTTCTGATGGCGCAGTTTCCCTCGAAGGAGATCGCCAAACGCAGCTACGACTTCCGCACATTGGGGTTGGGTTACGCCAATATCGGCGGTCTGTTGATGGCCGACGGCATCGCCTATGACAGCGACGAAGGCCGCGCCCTGTGCGGCGCCATCACCGCGCTGATGACCGGCGTGACCTATGCCACGTCGGCTGAAATCGCGGGTGAGATGGGCGCGTTTCCGGGATATGCCGCCAATGCCGACGATATGCTCAAGGTCATCCGCAACCACCGGCGCGCCGCACATAGTAAAAAGGACGGGTATGAAGGAATATCCATAACGCCAGTCCCGCTCGACGCCAAAGCCTCGCCGGGACCCGAATTGGTTACGGCGGCTCGCGCGGCCTGGGACCGGGCGCTATCGCTCGGCGAACGCCACGGCTACCGGAACGCGCAGACCACGGTGATTGCACCGACCGGCACCATCGGTCTGGTGATGGACTGCGACACCACCGGCATCGAACCCGACTTTGCCTTGGTGAAGTTCAAGAAGCTTGCCGGTGGCGGCTACTTTAAAATTATCAACCGCATGGTGCCTGATGCCTTGGTGACACTGGGTTACGACGCCCGCGACGTCACCGAGATCGTCGCCTACGCGGTCGGCCACGGGTCCTTGGCCGACGCACCCCATATAGATCATGAAGCCCTCATGGAGTTGGGGTTCGGCGAAGAGCAGATTGCGGCAATCGAAGAAGCGATCCCCAACGCCTTCGATATCAAGTTCGCCTTCAACAAATGGACCTTGGGCGAAGCATTCTGCACGGAGACTTTAGGCATCTCGGTCGAACAACTCGACAATTACACGTTTAATCTGTTGGGCCATCTCGGATTCGACGATACCCAGATCGAGGCTGCCAATATCCATGTCTGCGGCGCCATGACCTTGGAAGGCGCGCCGCATATCAAGGACGAGCACCTGCCGGTGTTTGATTGCGCCAATCCGTGCGGTCGTACCGGGACCCGTTACCTATCCGCCGATAGCCATATCCGCATGATGGCCGCCGCCCAGCCTTTTATTAGCGGCGCAATCTCAAAAACCATCAACATGCCCAACGACGCCTCGGTCGAGGATTGCAAGAACGCCTATCGGCTTTCCTGGCAGCTTGGCCTGAAAGCCAATGCGCTTTACCGCGACGGCTCGAAGCTGAGCCAACCGCTACAGTCCCAGCTTCTGGCCAGCGATGATGACGATATTGTCGATGACATTATCGATGCGCCGGCTTCCGTCAGAGCCGAGATGGTCGCCGAGCGTGTTGTCGAACGGGTCGTGGAACGGGTCGTCGAGCGCAGTGTCGACCGCAGCCGCCTGCCCGATCGACGTAAAGGCTATACGCAAAAGGCTATCGTCGGCGGCCATAAAGTCTATCTACGCACCGGCGAATATGATGACGGATCGTTGGGCGAAGTCTTCCTCGATATGCATAAGGAAGGCGCGGCGTTCCGCTCGCTGATGAACAATTTCGCCATCGCGGTATCGATCGGCCTGCAATATGGCGTGCCACTGGAAGAATTCGTCGACGCCTATACCTTCACCCGTTTCGAGCCCTCGGGACCTGTCGAAGGCAACGACGCGATCAAGATGGCCAGTTCTATCCTCGACTATGTCTTCCGCGAGCTCGCCATCAGCTATATGGGCCGCAACGATTTGGCCCATGTCCAGCTCGACGATCTGGAACCCGACACGATGGGCCGCGGTAATTCCGACGAAGCGTTCGAACCGACGCCGGCGCCGAGCGATTACGCCGTGAGCAACGGCTATG
>JABDJY010000197.1 GCA_013003285.1 Alphaproteobacteria bacterium
TTACCGTACCTCGCGCATGGTGGTCGCCGCCGCCGGTAATATGGAGCATGACCAGATGGTCGCCCATGCCGAACAGGTGTTTGGCGATTTGCAGAATGGCGGCGAGGTGGTGCCGCAGGAGGCCGCCTATAATGGCGGCGAGTATCGCGAGGGGCGCGATCTGGAGCAGATCCATCTGGTCATGGGGTTTCGCGGCGCGCCGATCGGTACGCCGGAATTCTATACCATGTCGGTGATGTCGAACCTGTTCGGCGGCGGTATGTCGTCGCGGTTGTTCCAGGAAATCCGCGAGGAGCGTGGCCTGGTCTATTCCATCGATACCTTCATGTCGGCGTTTGCCGATACCGGCCTGTTCGGTATCTATGCCGGCACCGGTACTGAGCAGATTGTCGAATTGATCCCGGCTTTGTGCGATCAGATCACCGGATTGGCCGACAGTCTGCGCGACGAAGAAGTGAACCGGGCGCGGGCGCAGCTCAAGTCCAGCCTGTTGATGGCGCTGGAATCGACCGGCGCGCGCTGCGAGCAAATCGCCCAGCATCTGCTGATCTTCGGCCGGGTCATGCCGGTCGACGAGATGGTAGCGAAAATCGACGCCATCGACGCCGAGCAGATTGGCGCGCTGGCGCGCGAGATTTTCTCCAAACCTCCCGTCTTGGCAGCCGTCGGTCCGCTGGATAATCTGGAATCCTTCGACGCCATCACGCGGCGTCTTGCCGCGTAACGCCGGAGGCCACGCTCAAGCCATGCGTCTGTTTCGCAATCTGTCATCGCCGGCGGGCAATGTCCGTCTCTCAGGCGGCAAGGTCTATCTCCGCGCACCGGCAGAGCGCGACTGGCGGCCCTATGTGGAGGTTCGCGCCCAGAGCCGCAAGTTTCTCGAGCCGTGGGAGCCGGCTTGGCCGCCGGATGCGCTGGCGCGCGAGGCCTATTTCCGCCGGCTCAATCGCTACGCCGCCGATTGGCGCGACGATGTGGGCCACAGCTTCTTTATATTCCGCCAGAGCGACGACGCGTTATTGGGCGGCATCAGCCTGTCGAACGTCCGCCGCGGGGTCGCGCAATGCGGCACGTTGGGTTACTGGATCGGCGAGCCCCATGCCCGCAAGGGATACATGACCGAGGCGCTGCGGCTGATTGTCGATTTCTGTTTCGGTCAGTTGGGATTGCATCGGATTGAGGCCGCCTGCCTGCCTCATAATGTGGCGAGCCAGCAATTGCTGCGACAGGCCGACTTTACGCAGGACGGTTACGCGCGTAAGTATCTGAAAATACGGGGCGAATGGCACGATCATCTGTTGTTTTCGCTGCTCGTCGAAGACCATAAGTCGAAATCCCTCGACCAGTAACTGCCGGACTTAATGTCGAAATCTGCTGCCACAGACGCCGTTCTGGCGCGTTCGCGCTTGCGTATGCTGACAATTTTGTTCGCCAGCAGCGTGGCGTTTCTGGGATCGACCATCGCGCCCGGATTGCCGGGGCTTTACGCCCATTACGCCGATGTCGCCAACGCCGAGCTGCTCTCGCGTCTGGTGTTGACCATGCCGGCGCTGTTTGTCGCCCTGGCGGGACCCTTCGTGGGTTTGGTCATCGACCGCTATGGACGGCGCAATACATTGATTTTCAGTACCGTCGGCTTCGGGGTAGCCGGCATGTCGGGGTTGGTTTTGGAATCGCTGACCGCGATACTCGTTGGCCGGGCTTTTTTGGGTGTTTTCTTGGTCGGCATCCTGATCAGTGTCACGGCGTTGATCGGCGACTATTATTCCGGTGATGAGCGCAACAAGGTCGCCGGTCTGCAGGGCGCGTTCATATCCTTTGGGACATTGATATATACAATTCTTGGCGGGTTCCTGGCCGAAATCCACTGGCGCGCCGGCTTCGTGCTATTCGCCGTATCGTTCGTGTTGATTGTGCCGATGCTGCTTAGCCTGTACGAGCCGTCGCGGACCCCGGTCATCGAGAGAAGTTAACCGGTCGAGACACCGCCCGGCCGGGGCGATTGGTTCGTTATCGGTTGGGTCTATATTTTGGCTTTCGCCTGCCTTATCGCGCTGTTCATGATCCCCGCCCAGACGCCGTTTTTCCTAGTCGATATCGGCGTCAGCAATCCGGCGCGCGCCGGACTGGCGGTGGGTATTTTCAGTTTCAGTTCCGGCCTTGCCTCCCTGGCCTTTCCCTGGCTGCGCCGCCATTTCAGTGTGGCCGCGATATTCGCCATGATCTTCGTCGATGCGGCGATCGGCTTCATCTTGATCGGTACGGCAACCGAATTTTCCGATGTCATGGTTGCCATGGTGGTCGGCGGATTTTCCATGGGCGCGTTCTCGCCCAACGCCAATATGGCGATTCTGTCGCGGACCACGCCGGCGGTGCGTGGCCGGGCCTTGAGCGGATTTACCGCAGCGTTCTTTTTCGGCCAGTTCGCCTCGCCGTTCTACAGCCTGCCGCTGGCCGACTGGACGACCATCGGCGGATCTTTCGTCATAACCGGATACGGCCTGCTGGCGTTGGGCGTGTTTTTTATCGCCCTCGCACTCTATGGCCGCACGCGACGGCCGCGATTGCCCATTTGAGTCAGGCGCGGCCCGCCGTGCCCGACAGCGTCGATAGATTGACGCCGATACTGTGCAGCGCGCGCTGCCATTTAGTGTCGACATCGCCATCGAACACCAACGCTTCGTCGAACGGGGCGTGCAGCCAGGCATTCTCGCTGAATTCGTCTTCTAACTGGCCGGGCCCCCAGCCGGCATAACCCAGCGCGAGCATGGTGCTCTTGGGGCCGGCGCCGTTGGCGAGCTCTTTGAGAATATCGAGGGTCGCCGTCAGGGCGACCTGGTCGTCGACCACGACGGTGCCCTTGCCGACATATTCTGATGTGTGCAGGACAAATCCCCGCTGGGACTCGACCGGGCCGCCGAAATGAACGCTCAGCGGCGGTGAGGAATCCGCCGGGGTGATTTCCAATTGGGTCAGCAATTCGTCGAAATCGATTTCGTCGAATAATTTATTGACCACCAGACCCATGGCGCCTTCTTCATTATGGGCGCAGACATAGATCACGGCGCGTTCAAAGCGCGGATCGGTCATGGCCGGCATGGCAATCAGCAACTGGCCTTCCAAATAGGCAGAATCCGTCGAACTATCTTCCATTGCGCTATCCGGTTATTAAGCCATAAATCTCGTTAGTTACTAAGGCACTGGCAAGTGATAATCGGCGGCAATTTCGACACGTGATTGTGACGAAATGGTGATCATTCCGCCATTATACTGCGCCACCGCATTACCCATATATCAACCCTAATACGGTATTCGTTGGTTAAGAAAGACGGGGCTGAGGAATTTTCATGGTGAAACGTCTGTTTTCCGTTGCACGATTTGGCCTGTTGGCCCTGGTCGCGGTAAGTTTTCTGCCGCAAATAGCCTATGGCGCCGAGGCGGCCAGCACGTGGGAGGCCGGACCCAAGGCCGATGTGCGGCTAATCTCCGCTACGACGGCCGTGGGTGAACTAGAAGCTATTCCGCTGGGGGTCGAAGTCAAACTCCAGGATGGCTGGAAGACTTATTGGCGTTCGCCGGGCGATGCTGGCATTCCGCCCCAGGTCGACTTTACCGGCAGCACCAACATCGCCTCGACGGACTTTCGCTGGCCGGTGCCGGCGCGCTTTCAGTATTACGATCTAGAGACCTTCGGCTACAGCAAGAAGGTTGTCTTTCCCATTGATGCGCGGATCGAGCGCCCGGGTGAACCGGCGTCGCTGCGTGCACGCGTCGATTTGCTGATCTGCGACGATGTCTGCATCCCGCACACAATGAACGTATCGCTCGATTTGCCGGGCGGACCGGCGGCGCCTTCCGACCATGCCAATCTGATCAACCAGTATAGTGTCCAGGTGCCCGGTGATGGCACCGCCGTTGGCCTGACTTTTGAAGCGGCCACGTTCAGTGGCCCGAGCAAGAACCCCCTGCTCGAAGTGGCGTTTCGGGGCGCGGTTCCCTTCGTCAATCCCGATCTTCTGATCGAAGGGTTCGAGGACCACGCATTTTCGAAACCCGAATTTGAAATCACCGATGGCGGAATGTTGGCGATTGCCCGCATGAACGCCGAAGATATTTTCGGCGACGGTGCAGAAGTCGATCTGGCGGCGCAGCCGGTGACGTTTACGCTATTCGATGGCGCCCGCAGCATCGAAACCCAGGTAACCCCTACGCCGGGAACCCTGGCTGTGGCCGGCGGGGCGATGCACTATGTCACCCTGTTGTCGGTTATCGGTCTGGCCCTGATCGGTGGCTTGATCCTGAATCTGATGCCCTGCGTCCTGCCGGTGCTGTCCATCAAGCTGCTGTCGGTGGTGAGCCATGGCGGCGAAGATCCCAAGCATGTTCGGCTCGGTTTCCTGGCGACCACGGCGGGTATCATCGTATCTTTCCTGGCCCTGGCGACATTGGCTGTGGGTGTCAAAGCGGCCGGTTTTGCGGTCGGTTGGGGCATTCAGTTCCAGCAGCCCCTGTTCATCATCGCCATCGTGGTGGTGCTGACCCTGTTCGCCGCCAATATGTGGGGCCTGTTCGAGATCAACCTGCCCGGTAGCGTATCCGACGCGGCGGTTAAGGCCAGCGGTGGCACCTCGCTGAAGGGTAATTTCTTCCAAGGCGCCTTCGCGACCATTCTGGCGACACCCTGTACGGCGCCGTTCCTGGGAACCTCGATAGGCTTTGCCCTGAGCCGTGGTGCGACCGAGATTTACGCGGTGTTTTTCGCCCTTGGCGTCGGCATGGCCGCGCCGTTCATCCTGGTCGCCTTATTCCCGGTCTTGGCCACCAAGCTGCCGCGGCCCGGTCCGTGGATGGACTGGCTCAAGAAGTTCCTATCGCTGGCCTTGGTCGCAACCGCCGTGTGGCTGTTGTCGGTGATGGGTTTCCAGGTTTCAGCCACGGCGGCGTTCGTTGTCGGCGGGCTGATGGTCGCCATCGCGGCCCTATTCGTGGCGCGCCGTTATGTGTCGCCGTCCATGATGCGCGCGGTTCCGGTCGCGATGGTCATCATCGTCGCGGGCGCCTTTGCTACACCGGCGACTTTGTCGGCCCTGAACCTGAATGGCGGCGATAGCAATGGTGAGATCGCGTCTGATTGGGAACCCTTCGATCAGGCGGCGATCCCGCAATTGGTGGCGGCCGGCAATGTGGTGTTCGTCGATGTCACCGCCGAATGGTGCATCACGTGTCAGGTGAACAAGAAGCGCGTTCTGCAGGTCGGCGATGTGGCCGAGGTGCTGAATAATTCCAAAGTCATCACCATGCGCGCCGATTGGACCAAGCCGGATAACGCGATCGCCAACTATTTGGCCAGCTTCAATCGCTTCGGTATCCCGTTCAACGTGATCTACGGGCCCGATTCCCCCAGCGGTGTGGTGTTGCCGGAATTGTTGAGCAACAACGCGGTGTTCTCGGGTCTTGAAAAGGCCGGTTTCAGCCGCGACGTTGCCGCCGCCAACTGACCTTCGCTAAATCGATCGCGGTGGACTGGAATATTCCGCCAACCACTTTATCTTGTAATCGAATTGGCCTATGGGTCTTCGGTACAGGCTACGGTGCTGCCGCATCGTAAGCTGGTTTCAATCAAATAATCCAATTTCAGAGAGGGCAGAGCAATGGCGATCAATGTCGGTGATAAAGTTCCTGAGGGCGCGCTTGGACATAAAACGGCGGAGGGAATCAACCCGGTTTCCACATCCGAACTCTTCGACGGCAAAAAGGTTGTGCTGTTCTCGGTCCCCGGTGCGTTTACGCCGACCTGTTCGGCCAAGCATCTGCCCGGCTTCGTGCAGCAGGCCGACGCTATCAAGGCCAAGGGCGTTGATACCATCGCCTGCATGGCGGTCAACGACCCGTTCGTCATGGAAGCCTGGGGCAAGGATCAGAAAGTCGGCGACTCGGTTCTGATGCTGGCCGACGGCTCGGCTACCTACGCCAAAGAGCTCGGCCTCGAGCTCGATCTCAACGCCATGGGCCTCGGCACCCGCAGCCAGCGCTTCGCCATGATCGTTGAAGACGGCACGGTGACCGATTTGGCGATCGATGGGGCCGGCGAGTTCGGCGCCACGTCGGCGGAAAGCGTTCTCGAAAAACTGTAATTCGGTTCTATACCGGTTGAGGACGGGGGCCTTTGGCCCCCGTTTT
>JABDJY010000202.1 GCA_013003285.1 Alphaproteobacteria bacterium
GCCAGGCGGTGCTCGCGAAAGCGCCGCCAGAAGAGCTGTCGCGCGGCGATATCGATCGGCTGGTCGGCGAGGACGGTCATCGGCGCACCCTCACTTGTCCGCCAGGGATTTGAAGCTGATGCGGGGATCAATGGCCGCATAGGCGATATCGGCGACGAAGTTACCGACCAGCACCAACAGGGTGGCGAACAGCAGGCCGACCAGGGCGAGATTGAAGTCGTTGGCCAGGATAGAATCGAACATCAGCTTGCCCATGCCGAGATAGCCGAACATGGTTTCGGTGATCAGCGCGCCGGAAAACAGTGCGCCGAAATCAAGCGCGACGATGGTCACAAGGGGCAGCAGGGCGTTTCGCATGGCGTGGCCGATCACCACGTTGCGCACGCTCAAGCCTTTGGAGTAGGCGGTGCGCACATAATCCTGGCGCATCGCCTCCATCATCGAGGCGCGGGCGAAGCGGGTGTAACCGGCCAGGCTGGCGATGGTCAGGGTCAGCACCGGCAGCACCAGGAATTCCAGGCGGGTAAATATGCTGCCCGGCGGCCCCATGCCGCCAGCCGGTAAAACGCCGAGGGTGACCGCGAACAGGATGATCAGCAGGATCGCCAGCCAGAACGGCGGCATGGAGATACCGGCGAAGCAGAACATGTTGATGCTGTTGTCGGTGGCGCTATGGGGACGCACCGCCGCCGCGAAGCCCAGCGGCAACGCCACCGCGATAGCGATGACCGAGGCGATACCCAGCAGGATGATGGTGTTGCCCAGGCGCGGCAGCAGGATTTCCAGAACCGGCCGGTTGAAGGTGCGCGAATAACCCAGATCGCCGCCCAGTGCCGCGGTCAGCCAGTTCCAGTAGCGTTCTGTAATGGGTAGATCGAGCCCGTGCAGGCGCTTCAAGCGCTCGCCGTCGGCGGTCGTCAGATCAGGGTTCGAGGCGATCATGATATCGATCGGGTCGCCCGGCATTAGCCCGATCAGGGAGAAGATGACGAACGACATGATCGCCAGGACGATTAGCGTTCCCAACAGGCGGCGCGCGAGAAAGGTCAACATCCCCCGATCTATAACCCGGTTCGCGCGCTTCGGCGACCGTGATTTGAGTAACGAACTTGTAGGTCGAAAGCGGTCCTACAACCGCCGCCAGCGCCGGACGATTTCGTGTACGAAGTCCATGTCCTGGTTACCGGTCTTCCAGGACTCCGTGAACACCGCTGTGGAGCTGTGCGGACGCTGCTCTTCGGGTAGGTTCTTGAATTCGATCCGGACCGGCAGGCTGACGCCCTGCCCGACGGCAATGGCTTCGCCGTTGCCGAGCGAGGGCAGGAAATCCAGCATGCCGATGGACGAATCCGACATCGCGCCGCGTAGATGTTCCTGGTCGTCGTTGTTGCTCATGCGCATGGCAAACAATGTGTTGCATTGTGACAGCAGCTCGGGCGCCAGCTGCGAGGGCCGCTGGCTGATGACGCACAGCGATGCGCCGTATTTCCGGCCTTCCTTGGCGATGCGCGACAGCGCCTGCTTGGTCATCTCATAACGTCGCTCCGGAATTGCCGGTGCGTAACGATGCGCTTCCTCGCAGACTAATAGGATCGGCATCGAGCGTTCGCACCACAGCGCGAAATCGAAGGTGAGGCGGCAGATCACCGAGACGACGACATTGAGTATCTCCGACGGGATGCCCGACAGATCGACGATCGAAATCGGTTTGCCGTCGACCGGGATGCGGAACAGTTGGCTCAGGACGTCGGACATGCGGTCGGTGACCGAGATGCCGCCAAACATGAATTGGAAGCGGATGTCCGTTTGCATGGCGACGAGCCGCGCCCGCAGCCGGCGGTAGGGCGCGACCGCATCGCTTTTATCGAGCTTGCCCATTTCCTGGTCGATGCGACGGATGAGGTCGGTGAATTTGTAGGGCACCGGTGTTTCGACGGTGAAGTGATTACCCTTGGTGGGGTCCTTTATCTGTTCGCGCTTGGCCTGCGGAATCAGGTCGGCCAGGATCGCGGCCTCGGCGCTGCCTTCGTCCGCCTGCGCGCCGAACAGGACTTCCATAAGTTCGTCGAAATTGAGCAGCCAATAGGGAAGCTCAAGTGTATTCGTATCGAGCACTTCGGCGCGGTCGCCGAAGGCTTTGGTGTATTCGTTATGGGGGTCGAGCATGACCACATGGGCGTTCGGATGCTCGTCCAGGATTGCGCTCAGCAGCAGCACGACGGTGCAGGACTTGCCCGAGCCGGTGGTGCCGAGGATCCCGAAATGATTGCCCAATAGTTCGTCGGTCAGCACATGCGCTGGCAACGTCGTGTCCTGATGGATCGCACCCACATTGACCGAGGGCACGTTGGGTGGGGCGTACACACGTGCCAGATCGGTCGATGTGGTGGCATAGACCGGCCGGTTGAGCGACGGCGAACGTGACATGCCGCGCTGGAAAGCGAGAAGTTCGCCTGCGTCCGAGACGGAGGTTTCGCCGATCATCGAGATGTCGGCCATCTGAATTTCGGCGTCCGGGCTGGTGGAGCCGGGTTCAGCAATGGTCAGGCCGCGTACGACGCCGTAAACAATGCTCTTCGGCGTCTGAGTTTTGACCAGGGTGCCGATCTGCAGCGCCGTCGCGTCATCGCTGCCCGCCGCCGCATCGAGTTGAATCGTGATCTGCGCGCCGGCAATGGCGACGATCCGGCCGACCAAGGTGTCGGTTATGCGGTGCCCGCCACCGTCCATGCTACGCCCTCACGCTTGTCGTTTTCGACACTCGGCAGTGCCGAAAGTATCAATAATAATAGATGGTTAGAGGGCATGCTGCCCCCGTGTTAAGGGCGAACGATAAGCAGGAGCGGATAATAATTCGTTAAGGCTAGGGGCCAGACCACACCGTATTTATGGTGATTTGAATCTCACCGATTCCGCTTGGCGAGAGGCGCTTATTGGGCCGTCCAATTCTCGATCCACAAGGTGCTGGGATATTGGTGGCCGGTTGGCGTTACGCCGGACAGCCATTTGGGCATGATGAACGCGTTGGCGCGGAAATAGAGCGGCAGCACCGGCAGGTTTTCCGCGTACTCGGTCTGGATGGTGCGCCACCATTTGGCCTGTTCGGCGGCGCCGCACTCCACCTCCACCTTATCGATGGCTTCGTCCATCGCCGGCGACACGTAGCCGGTATAGTTCTGACCCGACCAGCTGTTGGCTTCAGTCGGGATCATGGTCGAGTGCAGGGTCGTCCGCGGCACGTTTTGCGGCGACGAGAACCAGGCAAACATGGCCATGCCGGTATATTCGCGCTGGCGCAGGGTGCGGCCGAAATAGACCCGCGCCGGCTCGTTGCGGATACGCAGATCGACCCCGACATCGCGCAGATTACTCTGGATCACCTGTTCGACCAGCTCGCGCACCCGATTGCCGGAGGTCGTCATAATCTCCAGACGCAGCGGCTCGCCGGCTTCATTGTGACGAACACCGTCGCGAATGTCGTTCCAGCCGGCCTCATCGAGGAGCCGGGCTACGAGCGCCGTGTCGAACGCATATTTTTTCACGTCATCGACATGGACGCTGTCGAGCGGGTGGATCGACGTGTTCGCCACTGGTTGTTTGCCTTCGAACAGGCGCGCGCTCATGGCCTCGCGGTCGATGGCGTGAAGCAGCGCCTGGCGCACCCGCAGATCTTTAAGGATGGGATTGTTGAGATTGAGGTCGATATGTTCGTAGAACAGGCCCGGCTTGAACACCACGTTGAAGTCGTCGCCATGGCGTTTCTCGAAGGTCAGCGCCTGATCCAGCGAGATACCGTCCTCGCCGGCGATATAGTCGATCTCACCCGATAGCAGATTTGCCTCCAACGCCGCGGTGTTCTCGATGGTGCGCACGACAACCCGCTTGAATTGAGGCTTCTGGCCCCACCAGGTGGGGTTGGGTTCCAGTGTCACCGAGGCGCCCGGCTCGACCCGGCTGATCCGGTAGGGACCGAAATACAGGCCGGCATTGGTGGTGTCGGAATCGTAGATGTTGCGGCTGCGGTATTGTGTCGGATCTTCCGCCGCCGCGGCTTCCAAATGTGCCGGCACGATCTCGAAATCGTTGATCGCTTCGGCGTCGCAGGTGCGTTTGATCCACTGGATGGTGAACCGTTTGTCGTCCAGCGCGATGATATTTTCCATGCGCCGGTAGAGTTCTTGGTTGTTGATGCCGGCCTCGGGGATCTTGCCGATTTGCCAGGTAAACAGCACGTCCTTGGTGGTCAGCGGCGTACCGTCACCCCAGGTCGCGTCGTCGCGGATGGTGTAATCCACCTC
>JABDJY010000216.1 GCA_013003285.1 Alphaproteobacteria bacterium
GCGCCCTACCGGTGCGCTCCATATTGACCTTGTAGAACTGGTCCAGGCGCTCGGTGCCGATGCGCCCGGGCATCAACATGTTTACCGTGACGTTATCGCTGGCGACCTCGAAGCTCAGGGTCTTCGCCCAATTGGCGATCGAGACCCGCAACGTATTGGAGATGCCGAGCTCGGGGATCGGCTCGATGACCCCGGTCGAGGAGACGATCAACACCCGGCCCCATTGGCGCTCGCGCATGCCCGGCAGCAGATGGCCGGTGAGCCGGAAAATACTCAATACCATGGCCTCGAATTGCGCCTGCCAGGTTTCAGGTTCAACCTGGCTGATGGCGCCAAAGGGCGGCCCGCCAGTATTGTTCACGAGGATATCGATGCCGCCGAAAGTTTCCTGGGCGAAGCCAGCGACCGCGTCGATGGCAGCCGGATCGGATAGATCGCAGGCAATGCCATGGGCCTCGACGGCGTATTTCTGCGAGATTTCCACAGCAATTGCGGCGCATTTCTCACCGTTGCGGCTGCACAATATGACCCGCACGCCCTCGGCTGCCAGCGCCTCGGCAATAGCACGGCCAATGCCCTGGCTGGCGCCGGTGATCAGCGCGCGTTTACCGTTTATTCCCAGATCCATGGCTTCCCCCCGAAAGCGGTGGCTCAGTGATGGTGGTGTCTAGGAGGCCTCATCCTTTATCGGCTCGAGCACAGTCTCGAGCTTAGCGGTGAGATTCTCGTAGGCCGCGCTGGGCAGCCAGTACACCCAATCGCCGACCCGCCGGTTGATTTCCTCAACGCTGGCCCGGGCGGCCTTGGCGGCATCCGACTGGTCGGTCGGATCCCCGACAAAGGCGGCGTTGAATTCAGCCCAGTTTTTCTTGTCGATATTCGCCAACCGCGCCGACACCCTAACGCCATCGAAGGTCGTTATCGTTGCCGTTTGGGCGTCGCTGGGTAATTTAAATTCGCTGCGCGGCTGAATGTCTTCCAGGCTTATATTCGCCAACACGCGGCTAATCGACGTAACCTTGCGCTTGTCGACGACGCGCCCCTCGGGCACCTCGGCCATCGTAAAATCTTCGGCATCAGGGGTCTCGCGCGACAACGTTACCGTACCCTCAGCACTATTAAGTTCGACCCGCGCCACCGTATTAGCGGGTATCGTAACGATCGAGCGGTCCAACCATGGCACCAAACGGGTCTGCACATTGGCGATACCGCTGACCAGCCACACATTGTTGGTGTCGGGTTCGCGGATATAGGTGCCGCTGACAGAACCGTCGATGAAACGGGCGCTGGGCCGACCGATAATGGACTCGGCAAGAACAGAACCCGATCCATCTGAAATTCTAATATAGGCGGATTCGGCGTTGATGCCGTCGATATCATCCACTTCGAGACGCTCAAATCGTTCCGGCCGGGAGGTCTTGCGTTCGATATAGCGCATGTCCGAGATACTAACGATCAGACGCCGGACATCGTTGGAGTCGACGCGATAACCGAACCGGTCGGGCGTGATCCAACCATCGTCGCCACGCTCCAGCGTGAACGAACCGAAGCGGCTTTTCACCTCAACCTTAGTCGCGGCGTCCGGGTTGGCGCGCAGAGCGGCAAAGACCGGCTCACGATCGACCGGATCGAAACTAGCCGTCGGCCGATCGAGAACGACGAATGTTGCCAGCACCACCGTCACGATGGTGACGATCAACCAGCTAAAAAATACACGCGGGCTCATAATCTATCCCCCCTCGAACCTAGTGCAACGCGGCGCGATAGAACCGCGCCCGGCGCATCCGGCGCACGAGTGCCAGTAATAAAGCCAGGATTGCGATGACCACCGGCACGGCCCAGATATTGATGACCCGCACCCGGTTCTCCAACGTTTCGACATTGTTGCGCAGCGAACGCTGCACCTCGCGTAAATCGCGCCGGCTCTGCAACATTTCGACCCGGAAATTATCGATTTCTTGCTGCTGGGCAGCGGTGAACGGAACGCCGGTCGCCTGCTCTTCGCGCTGTAAATTTTCGATGTTGACCTCGATGGCCTGGATACTCGTGAGAAGTTCCTGCTCGCGGGCCCGGAACTTATCGTCGGCTTCCTGACGCATGTCGGCGATAACCTGGAACGGACGGACCGAGAAACCACGGCCGCGCAGCCCAACCAAAGCCTGACTGCCGCGCAGATTGTCGAGCGCATTAATCGCGAAATCGGCGTTGTTGGCGCTCGGCACGGTCAAGCGCTGGCCGCCAATGTCCTGCACCTGAGCCCAGTTCCGATCGGCCAAGAAGTCCGCGTCACCGACAAGGATCGCGTTGAGCGGCGCTTTGCTTTCGGCAAGATGAGCCGCCTTTACCGCGTCCGCGTCTTCTGCCGCGTCGAGTACTTCTTTCGGCGGTCCGTCGGGGAAAGCCGACTTGATGTCGCCGGAGACCCGTGCGGCGATGGCGTAGGACTTATCTTCCGGCTCGAACTTCTCGATTAGCGCAATCGGATTAGGCTGCTGTGCAATTTCGAACGCGTTCATCAGGTTCGAGTTGTTGGAGGTAAAAATCAACGGCTCGAGTTTCGTGGTCGCCCCCTCAATCGGCAGAAAGGCACCTGTGGAACTGACAACAATGCGCTGCAACTGGGCGCTGACGCTGTCTTCCGCGGTAAACCGCTCGCCCTGAAGGGTCAGCCAAGCAACATAGTCGACGGCGACCTGTTGGCCGGTCTCAGGATCGGGGAAACCGACCCGAACGGCGTCGTCGCTGTTGGCGACAAACTTGCCTAGCGGCATCTCGACGCCCCACGATGCGAGCAGCGGCTGCATCGTGGCGATGCCCACACCCGGTGGCGGCAACTGCCCGGCCGACGGCCCCGCCAACGCCATCGATTCCGCGAACGGATCGACAAAAGCGAGCACCCGACCGCCGTTCATGACGAACTGGTCGATATTGTAAGCCAGAGTAGCGTTGAGCGTGTGGACCGCCGCGAGCACCAGGACTTCGGTACCATCCGGCAATTCCGTATCGTCGCGTTCCATAAACTGGACATCGAAGAACTGCTTCATACCGTCAACGATGAGCCACGGCTGGAAGCTATCAAACTGCGTACCCTGCAGCGGTAAATCCGACAGCACCGAAACACGTGCCTTATCGGGGTTGGCCAGATTATGGATTAGCCGAGTGAGATCATATTCCAGAAACGGGCTGCGCTCGGGCGCCAGATAGCCGATGGCATCGGCGTCATCGGTGCTGTTGGTGCCCGCCAATCCAAAATAGACCCGCTCGCCGGACTGGTCGAAGGGCAAACCCTGCAGTCCATCGCTAACCGCCAAATCCTCTTCTGGCGAAAACGGTTCCGGATCGAAAACTTCGATCCGGACATTGCCGTTCGAGAGGCGTTCATATTCGCCCAGTAGTTCGGACACTCGCGTGGAGTGACGCGCAATATCGGGACCGATTTCATTGAACCGCCGCGAATAGTAAAGGCGCACATCGATCGGCTCGTCGATCGCCGCGAGCAAGTCCTTGGTGCCATCCGACAGGGTGAACAATTGGTCTTCGGTCAAATCGAGACGGCTCGCCGTAAACGCTGTGTTGATAAGCGCGTTAAAGGCGAGGAAGAAAATGATCGCCAGACCAATACTGAGCGTCGCCAGTACGCTGCGATCGGCATTTTTTATTTTATCGATCATCGCTTAAGCGCTCTTCTTGATTTCGACAATCGCGGTATTGATGAACAGGGCCACGCCGATCACCGAGGCGAAGAACAGAATGTCGCGCACATCGATGACACCTTGCGACAAATCGCCAAAGTTGGTGAGGAAGCTGAGCTCGGCGACGGAATCAACAAATTTCGGCGGCGCCCAGGCGCGGAAGAAGGCCTGTACGATTTCGACCCCGCTCATGAGGAATACGAAACCGAGGACTGCCGCCAAGACAAAGGCCACTACCTGATTTTTGGTCAGCGCCGAAACGCTGGCGCTGAGCGCGAGGAAACCGCCGGCCATCAGCCAGCTGCCCACATAGGCGGTTACAATTACCCCATTGTCGGGATTACCCAGGAAATTCACCGTCACCCAAATCGGGAAGGTCAACAGCAGCGCGATACCGGCGAAGATCCAGGCCGCCACGAACTTGCCGATGACCGCCTGGCCGGTTGAAATCGGCAGGGTCATCAGAAATTCCATGGTGCCGGATTTGCGCTCTTCGGCCCACAGCCGCATGCCCACCGCCGGTATCAGGAACAGGTAGAGATAGGGATGATAGATGAAGAACACTTGTAAATCGGCCTGGCCGCGTTCGAGCCAATTTCCGAAGAAAAACGTTAAGCCGCCGGCCAGCGCCAAGAATATAACGATGAACACATAGGCCACCGGCGATGTGAAATAAGCCGACAATTCGCGCCGGCAGATGATCCACGTATTACGCATGGTTTGCCACCTCCTGCACCCCTACGCCCCCCGTGTCGTCTCCAGATTCGTTCGGTGCCCCGCCAATCGTCAGATTGCGGAACACGTCCTCAAGCCGTCCTTTTTCGACAAACATCTCGTCGACCATTAGGCCATTTTGATCGAGCGCCGAGCGCACCGGCCCGATGATATCACCGCCATTGTGCGGAAATGCGACCAACTCGCTTAAGCCACTGGACTGGATTACCTGCTCGACCGAACGCACTTCGCTGATATCGTGAAGGATCGACATGCACTTTTCAGCATTGTCGGGCGTAATCCGAATGCCAACCGCATTGTGGAAGCGCGAGCGCTCTTCAAGCTGCGACGGCATCTGATCCGCAACGATGCGCCCCTGCGAGATGATAATCGCGCGGCTGCATACCGCATCGACCTCTTCCAGAATATGGGTCGAGATGATGATCGCCTTTGTGCTCGACATACGATCGAGCAACTCGCGCACTTCATGCTTTTGATTGGGGTCGAGACCGTCGGTCGGTTCGTCGAGAACCAGAACGTCGGGATCGTGAATGATGGCCTGCGCCAAGCCAACCCGTCGTTTATAGCCCTTCGAGAGGGTCTCGATCGGCTGGTGCAGCACGCGCTCCAAATGCAGGCTCTCCACCGCTTGTTCGATGCCGCGGCGGCGATCTTCGCGGGATAATTTGCGCACGTCGCTTACAAAGTTGAGCAGGCTGTGCGGGGTCATATCGCCATACAGCGGCGCCCCCTCGGGTAAATAGCCGATGCGCCGTTTGATCTCGATCGGATTGCGGCGAACATCGCTGCCGCAGACCGTGATATTTCCCGACGTCGGCGACAAATAGCCGGTGGCCATTTTCATGGTGGTCGATTTGCCCGCGCCGTTCGGCCCCAGAAAGCCAAGCACTTCGCCGCGATCAACCGAGAATGAGATATTATCGACAGCGGTGATCGGACCGAACTTCTTGGTCAGGCCGTTGATTTCTAACAATCTGTCCACGATTTATCCGCTCCCTAAAACTTTTCTGCGTTTTCGTTTTCGTGCCTGAGCGATCCCCGTTGACCGCCTAAAGGTGACGCTCGATCGCAATAATTTTCCACGATTTAATCGTTTCTTGGCACTCTTTCAAGATTTCTGCCGTTAACCAAATCGTCGAAATACACTCCCTTGCAAGTGCCGTTGCAACAGAGCTGTCGGTGACGTCAATTTCGTTACTGTCCGATTTGGAAAGGTACGCGATCAAGGCCGGTATGTGCGCATTCTACACGGTAAATTGAATTTCCGCGCTACTATCCCTTCTAGGGGTAAACACAGGTTCGGCCGGCGATCTCGGCGAAAGACCGGTTACCGGCAATAATACTAAAGCGAAATTCGCGATCGCCGACCACGACGGCATGATGTAGCGGCAGAACACCGACTGTCGATGTGGTCTCACCGCCGGGCCGGGTGAAATACACGGTGACCGGTTTGGCCGGATCGAACCAAGCTTCCGGACGCCCGCCCGCATTGATCTGCGATTCCCCGATGGCGGTGACGATGATCGCAGCATCGGCAATCGACACCGTATCGTTCGCGCCCGAATAGACCGGATTTTGCACCACAAATCGCCGCGTCTCGGGCAGCGGTTCGCAAACGTCCCGCTCCTGCGCCAGCCTGATGACTTCCGCCAGGCGCTCGCGAGACACCCCATTGCCGACCCTATCCTGGATCGCGCGCAATAGGGCCGCATCTTCCGCCGTCGGGACTTCCGCCTCATAGCGATCGCGCCACTGGGCGACCAAACCACGTTCTTCACGCAAGGCGGTCTCGAGGCCGGTGATGTCGGTTCGCAATTGTGTGCTTTCCGCGGTGGCTTGGGCCAACTCGGTTTGTAACACGCGCACTTCCTTGCGCGCCAACTCCGTGCCGAAATCCCAAGCGTAGTAGCCGGCCCCGATCGCCACCGCGATCACGAACAGCCACCGCAACAGAATGATAATCATCCGCCCCTGACGGCGGCGGCGATTGCGGCTTTCTGAAAGTCCTAGCGACATAATTCTGCCCCGGCGCGCCCCACACTACGCCTTAAAATACCCCAAGCTGACGCAATACGATAAATCCGATCGCAACGCCAATAATTCCAAACAGAATAGCGATTATTTTTTCCATCGTGCGCTGTGGGATCTTGCCTTGCAGACGTGGCCCTATCTGGCCGCCGATGATGACCGCCGGCACCGTATAGACCACCAAATTCCACGGAATAGCGTTCGCCCCCCCGCCCGCTATCAACGCGGTGACCTGGGCGAACGAGGCCGAGGCAATGGTGATAATGACGGTGAACACCGATGTCGCCGCGGCGACGGCGACGGGAACCCGGTTACGTTTGACCAACTGCGAGACAATCACCTCGCCGATACCGACGCCCAGTAAACCGGTGAGAAAACCGCCGATTCCAGTGGCGGCCGCACCGAACGCCCCCAACCGTGGCTTACGATATTCATAAGTCGTGCCATCGCGCCCTGTCACACTCATCATCGTCCGGTCATCTATCACCGCCGCAGCGCCGACCGATTGCGCCTCAGCGATTTTTTCGGGCGGCGTGTGGCGCAAAATGATCGGACACAGCACTAGCATCAGCACTGCATAGGCG
>JABDJY010000227.1 GCA_013003285.1 Alphaproteobacteria bacterium
GTACCGGGTGAGCCGGAGCGCTTGTCGCGGGTCGCGCGCAACGCCGACGGCGTACCGCTCGACCGCGAAAGCTGGGAGCAGTTACTCGGCGCCGGCGAGACGCTGGGTCTGGCGCGGGCCGAGGCGCTGACGATCGCCGGATTGGGATAGAATCCGGCGCTAACCCTGCTCTGTTATGCAGACCCACACCGTGAACAGGAGAAAATCCCCATGAGCGACGAGTTTGGCACATTGCGCATTGAGCGCCGCGATTCAGTCGCGGTTATTCACATGATCAATTTAACCGAGGGCATTCAGGCGGGAAGGACGCTGGACTTCCACTGGGAGATAGGCGTGGCGCTGGGCCAATTGCGCGATGACCAGGACGTACGGGTGGTCATCCTCACCGGGGCGCGGGACGGCGAGTTCATGGTGGCGCCGCGCACGGACGTCTATGAAGAGCCCGGCGCCCTGGGCGGCCACAACGATCCCAAAGGTTCGTGGAAGGTATTTAACGGCATCATCCGCGCCCACCAAACATTGACCGAAATGGAGAAACCCGTGATCGCGCGGGTGAATGGCGACGCGGTCGGCTTCGGCCAGAGCCTGATGTTGGGCTGCGACATCATCGTGGCACGCGACGATGCGCGCATCGCCGACATGCACATGGCCATGGGCGATGTGGCGCCCTACGGCCCGCCCTTCGCCATTGTGCCGGGCGACGGTGGGGCCTCGCTCATCCCGCTCTATATGGCGCCGCCCCTGGCCAAGGAATATCTAATGCTGGGCAAGGAATACACTGCCGCGCAATTGGCCGAGATGCACATGATCAACTATGCGGTGCCGCTCGAAGATTTGGATACCACTGTCGATCGGCTGGTCGGCAAACTGTTGGAGAAGCCGCCGCTCGCCCTGGCCTGGACCAAACGGACGGTGAACCGCCATATCGCGGCCCAGCACAATATGACCCTGGACGCCGGCGCCGCTTACGAGATGGTCAACTTCCTGCAATGGGAACGCCAGGGCTTCAAGCAGGATATGGATTTCGAATAGAACTCGCGCGGAACAGCTTCTGAAGCTGGCGCGATACCGGGGGCTATGCCGCCAGCGCGTCGTGGATGACTTGAGCGAGTTCGTCGCGCTTGAAAGGTTTAGTCAGGAGGGCCTCGTCGAAACCCGGTATCTTGTCGGTCGAATAGAGATAGCCGGCATAACCCGACATGAAGACGACTTTCAGTTCCGGATAGCGGCTCATCGCTGAGGCCGCCAGCTCCAAACCAGAAACCGTTCCCGGTAAGACGACGTCAGACAGCAGCAAATCTATTTTATTCGGGTCTTGCTCGAGGATGCGCATGGCGCCAGCGGCATCACCGGCCCGCAACACGCGATAACCCAACCCCTCCAAAAGAATGACTGTGGACTCACGGACATCGGGGTCATCTTCCAGCACCAGGATGACCTCCTGCTGTCCCTGTCGTGCACCATTGTTTAGCGTTATCTCGGTTGGTTCGGTGGCGACCGCCGAACGCGGTAGACACAATTTGATTTCGCTACCCTCTGCCGGCGTGCTGTCGATAACCGCATAACCGCCTGATTGCCGCGCGAAGCCGTAGACCATCGACAGGCCGAGACCGCTACCTTCGCCAACACCCTTCGTCGTGTAGAAAGGCTCGAATGCGCGCTCAGCTACCTCTTTCGGCATGCCGAACCCGGTATCACGAACCGAAATTTGTACATATTCACCGGCGGCCATCTCATCACTGGCGCCAAGGTCACCGTCCCGTAGCTCGACATTAGAGCAACATATTTCGAGCCTGCCACCACTAGGCATTGCATCACGCGCATTGATCGACAAATTCAGCAGGGCATTTTCGAGTTGTCCGCGATCCGCTAGCACCGGCCATAATCCTTTCGGAATATCGACGGAAACTTTGACGGGTTTTCCCAAGGTGCGCCGAATGAGATCGAGCAGGCCGGGAATCAACTCAGCCAGGTCGATCGCTTGCGGTTCCATGGGTTGTTGACGGGCAAACGCCAATAAGCGTTGAGTCAGCTCGGCGCCCCGTGTTGCGGCGCGCTCAATCGTGGCCAGCAACCGGTCGTCGCCGATCTTATCACCCAGCAGTTCCGCATTGTTTGTAATGACCGCCAAAAGATTGTTGAAATCATGCGCCACGCCACCGGTCAATTGACCAATCGCCTCCATCTTCTGGGACTGTCGAAGTTTCTCCTCGCTGGCGTGCAGTCTTTCCTCGGCGCGTTTATATTCGGTGATCTCGCATCCTGACCCGCGGTATCCGATGAACGTCCCATCGTCGTCGTAAATAGGTATCCCGCTAGTGCGAAGCCATCTGGTCACGCCATCTGGTCCCGTGCTCTCGTATTCAAAGTTTCGAAATGGTCTGCGGGCGTGCAGCGTCGCAAGATGTTTCGCCCAGCCAATGTGATCGTAATTTTCATCCAGGATATCTTCGCGGGTTTTGCCGTAAAGCCATTCTGGTGGAATGCCGATGACCCGATCTAAGTTTTCAGAGACATAGGTGAACCGAAAATCGGCATCCATTTCCCAAAACCAATCAGCAGTAGCGTCCGCATAATTTTTGAACCGCTGTTCGCTTTCGCGTAAATCTTGGGTTCGTTCTGCGATCCGCTGCTCGAGCTCCTTATGAGTGTTTCGGAGCTCTTGCTCGCGCATTCGCAGTTCGCGGGTGCGTTCGGTAACGCGATCCTCAAGCTCGATATGATTTTGCTGAATCGTATTGGCCATGGCGTTGAAACGGCCCAGCAGATTACGCAATTCGAAGGGTGCTAACTTTGCGCCAAGTTCCGCCCGCGCGGAAATATTTCCGTCGCCTAATCGACGCGCTGCGTCGGCCATGGCGGCGATCGGCCCGACTAAATAACCTGTGACGAACCAAGCGACGGCCAGGGCGACCAGAAATCCGCCCATGATGACCGCCAATGTGAAGAGACGAACGCTGTTCGCTTTGGCCTCTAACTCCGAGAAGGGCTGTGGGATCATGACCCCCCAGCCGGGACCGGCGACGCTGGTGAAGCCGGCGATCATGTCGTCTTCGAAGGCCGGCGAATAGAATTTCGAGATACCGGTTTCACCATTCATCATGCTCTGAACGGCCGGAACATCCGAAAGATCCTTCCGGTTTAAAACCCAATCGTTCAGGGGATGGGCGATAACCTGGCCTTTCCGATCGACGATCGCGGCGTGTCCCAGCGTGCCAAAGGCGACGGCATTGCTGAGGCCGCGGAGGTAGCTCGTGTTCATCGCGCCCACAGCGAGGAGGTCTTCGCGCCGTTGGATCAGATAGATCACGGGATCGTTTTGCGGGTTGGGAAGAACACCCGTGATGTTTGTCTGGTTCTCTGTTGCCGCTGACATGAACATTGCCAACCGGTCCTTCGGGATAACGTCTGGGCAAGGAACCGACCCCTGTCCAACGGCGTGAACAACGTTTCCGGTCGCCGCATTGGCGATGCATATATGTTCGAAATTCACATTTCTCATGAGCCTATTCGCGCCCTCGAGCGAACGGCCGTTTATCGTGTTGGTAACTAACAAGTCGAATACGGACACCGCGTCGCGGTGATAACGTTCCATAGCCAGTTTAAGGTGGCGCGCCAGCAGGAGATGCTGATCGGACACGCGGTCCACTTCGTTTTGCAATGCTTTCGAGTGCGGCCAGACGCCGAGAAAGGCGACGGGAATCAGGGTAACCCCAATGAAGGCGATTAGGATAAGCCAGCGGAGTTTCAAAGCGAGTTACCCTTTGGCGCGATTCAAAGGATCGGGGACAACCATCCGAGAATGGCGCCATACAGTAAATGTATCACCAGAGCGGTTATCCAGCCGCGCTTGTGCCCCTTGACGCCAAACAGACCGTCTTGGAGAAAAATTGGCACGAAAATGAGCTGCGCGGCGATAAACAAGATGCCGCCCCAGATAAGGCCACGTACGAAGAGATCGCCGGGTAAAAGCGGTGCGACGACCGTCGCATAGAGCAGGGCGAAGACGATACCGTTCATGTGGATGACAAAAATGCCCCAGCTATATGGCGCGGGGCCTTCGAACGAGTCGCCGAAAGTCAGTTGGGTCATACCGCGCGGTAGATCGATGCGGGGCATGCCGTAGCGCGGTGCCCACAGGGCGAAAATCAGGTGAACATAGGTGGCGAGTATCCCCACCGCCGATACGTGAATGAAGAATGCTAAACTCATAATTTCCCCCAACTTCTACTGATTTACTACCACCGCCG
This sequence comes from Alphaproteobacteria bacterium, assembly GCA_013003285.1. Lineage (GTDB taxonomy): Bacteria > Pseudomonadota > Alphaproteobacteria > UBA6615 > UBA6615 > JABDJY01. The sequence continues at coordinate 4,251 of JABDJY010000227.1, forward strand.
GCCCCAAACCGGCGTTCGAGCCCTTACTATAGCCCCATAAGGAAGCTAGGCGGAAGAAGTCCAATGCTGTTGATCTTCAGTCTCGCTGCGACGGGAATGACAGGTTATACGTTGAGGCTTGGAGAGTACCGGGCCGGGCTTATTGCCCGTGTTGAAATACTGAGGATATTCGTATGAATTTGAGCCCTGACGACCTTATTGGCGTGTGGACGCTGGAAGCGACCTATCTGATCGATGACGAGGACAATCAAACGCCGGCCTTGGGCGACAACCCCACAGGCCGCATCTTGTACACCACCGATGGCTACATGGTGGCGATGACGGGGTATGGCGACCGCCAGCTGTCCGCCGATGCCAGCGATGCCGACAAGGCCGCGGCCTTCGACAGCTTTATGACCTATTCGGGCCGTTGGTCGGTCAGCGGAAATGTGGTCACCCACGAAATCGACCACGCCACCGACCCGAATTGGGTGGGCAGCAGCCGGGAGCGAACAATCGATCATCAGGGCGATCGGATGGTATTTTCAGGCCTAAGCGGTGACGGCGTGACCCGGGCGATTATTATTTGGCGGCGCGCCGAAGGATAGGATTAGAAGGCCACAAACGACTTGTCTAAACACCGCCCCATGCCAACCCGCCCTAAACCATGACGACGGGATCCAGGGAATTGCCGGTCGCCGCCCGCTATAGCCGAGGCGCGGCCATCGCGCGCATGGCGCCGGTGTTGGGGATTGCGTTTATCCTGGCGCATTTTCTGCGCTCGGCGCCGGCGGTCATTGCGCCCGATCTGCGCGCCGAACTGGCCTTGACCCCGGGGCAGCTTTCCAG
>JABDJY010000388.1 GCA_013003285.1 Alphaproteobacteria bacterium
CGCTGGAAGTCCGGGAAAATGAGGTGACCGCCCTCATCGGCCCCTCGGGTTGCGGGAAATCCACATTCCTGCGCTGCCTGAACCGCATGAACGACACCATCAATATCTGCCGGGTCACCGGAACGATCCTGCTCGACGGTACCGATGTCTATGATCGCGATGTCGACGTGGTGCAGCTGCGCGCGCGGGTGGGTATGGTTTTTCAAAAACCCAATCCCTTCCCGAAATCGATCTACGAGAACGTCGCCTATGGACCGCGCATCCATGGCATGACCGCGAATAAGGCCGATTTGGGCGATCTGGTCGAAGCCAGCCTGCGTCGCGCCGGTTTGTGGGACGAGGTCAAAGACCGGCTCGATCAGCCCGGCACCAGCCTCTCCGGCGGCCAGCAACAGCGCCTGTGCATCGCTCGGGCTATCGCCGTGAACCCGGAAGTCATCTTGATGGACGAGCCTTGTTCGGCGCTCGACCCCATCGCCACAGCACGGATCGAAGAACTGATCGACGAGCTGCGCGAAAACTATACCATCGTCATCGTTACGCATTCGATGCAACAAGCAGCGCGGGTAAGCCAGCGCACGGCGTTCTTCCATCTCGGTATCCTGGTCGAAGATGGCGATACCGAGCACATCTTCACCAACCCTGAGGACCAGCGCACGCAAGACTATATCACCGGCCGTTTCGGCTAGACCGCCCGCCCGACGGCCTGAAGTAGGACACAAGCTATGCCAACCGATCACAGCCATATCGTCAAATCCTTCGACGAGGAGCTCGCCCGCCTGAGCGACCTAATTAGCCGCATGGGGGGCCTGGCCGAAACCCAACTCGAGCAGTCCATCCAGGCGCTGCAAAAGCGCGATTCAAGCCTGGCCGAAGCAGCGATCGAGCACGATCGGAAAATCGACCTGCTGCACGCCGAAGTCGACGAAATGGCGATCCGGCTGCTGGCGCTGCGCCAACCGATGGCCGGCGATTTGCGCCATATCGTGACCGGACTGAAGATCGCGCCAATTGTCGAGCGGATCGGCGACTACGCCAAAAACGTTGCCAAGCGCGCCGTCGCCCTCAATCAAATGCCGCCGGTGAAGCCGTTGTTCACCATCCCTCGCATGGGCCGCATGGTGCGCGAGATGACCAAGGATGTACTCGACGCGTTCGCCGACAACGATATCGAAAAAGCCCACGAAGTGTGGGTCCGCGATGCCGAAGTCGACGACATGTATGACAGCCTGTTTCGCGAACTCTTGACCTACATGATGGAGGATCCGCGCAACATCACGCCGTGCACCCATCTGCTGTTCGTGGCGCGCAATATCGAACGCATCGGCGATTTGACGACCAACATCGCCGAGCTGATCCACTACCAAGTCGAGGGCGTAATCCTGGATGCGGATCGGCCCAAGACCGACCTTGCCAGCGTAACCGTTGTCGAACCCGATTAAGGAAGTCGCGAGAAGATAAGATGGATGGCGCGGGCACATTGCTCCCAAACATTTTGATCGTCGAAGACGAGCCGGCGCTGGTGGAGCTGCTGACTTACAATCTGGAGAAAGCCGGCTTCCGAACCGCCGTCGCCCGCGATGGCGAAGAAGCCATGCTCGCGGTCGCCGAAGCCAAGCCGGACCTGGTCTTGCTCGACTGGATGCTGCCCTATGTCTCGGGCATCGAAATCTGCCGCCGCCTGCGGCGCGACCCGGAGACCCGCGACCTGCCGGTGATCCTGCTCACCGCGCGCGGCGAAGAGGGCGACCGCATTCGCGGTCTGGAATCTGGCGCCGACGATTATGTGGTGAAACCGTTCTCACCGAGCGAACTTATCGCGCGAGTCCGCGCGGTCATGCGGCGCACCCGGCCCGCCTTCGATAAGGATACGCTGACCTATTCCGACATCGTCATGGACCTGGCCAGCCATCGGGTCAGCCGCGGCGACCAGATTATCGAACTCGGGCCGACCGAATTTCGCCTGCTGCGCTTCCTGTTGGAACGCCCCGGCCGGGTGTTCGACCGCGAACAACTGCTCGATCATGTGTGGGGCCAGGATGCCGATATCGAACCGCGCACGGTCGATGTGCACATCCGCCGTCTGCGCAAGGCGATGAACCTGCCCGGCACCCCCGACCTCATTCGCACGGTACGTTCGGCCGGTTATGCTCTGGAGCTCGACCCGGCGAACTGACCGGGCCGTTACGGCAGTATCGCGTCTTCCGGATGGCGGTGCGGCAGGCCCAGCGCCTTGGCCACCGCAGCATGGGTGATGTCGCCATGGTGGACGTTAAGGCCTTTTCTGAAATGTGCATTCTCATGGAGCGCCCGGCGATATCCTTTATCGGCGAGCTCCATTACGAAGGGCAGGGTCGCATTGTTGAGCGCCGCCGATGATGTGCGCGACACCGCGCCGGGCATATTGGTGACGCAATAATGGACAACGTCATCGACGATGAATGTCGGATCCTCATGGGTGGTCGGGCGTGAAGTCTCGAAGCAGCCACCTTGATCGATGGATATGTCGACCATCGCCGCCCCCGGTTTCATGGTTTTAACCATTTCAGCCGTCACCAATTTAGGCGCCGTCGCGCCGGGCACCAAAACCGCGCCGACGACGAGATCGGCCGTCAGCACATAACGCTCGACCGCATCGACGGTGGAATAGATCGTGTTCAGGGTCGGACCGAACTGCATGTCGAGCTCTTTCAACCGGTCGAGGGAACGGTCGAGTACGGTGACCCGCGCCTCCATGCCCATGGCCATGCGCGCCGCGTTGGTGCCAGCGACACCGCCACCAATCACCAGAACATCGGCCGCCTCGACCCCGGGGACACCGCCCAACAAGACCCCACGGCCGCCGCGTTCTTTTTCCAGGCAATGGGCGCCAACTTGAATCGCCATGCGTCCGGCAACCTCGCTCATGGGCGACAATAAGGGCAGGCCGCCGTGGATATCGGCTACGGTTTCATAGGCGATGGCGACGCATTTCGACGCCATCAGCGCCTCCGTCACCTCAGGTTCCGCCGCAAGGTGGAGATAGGTGAATAGGATCTGGCCTTCGCGCAGCAGGGGAAATTCCGAAGCTTGCGGCTCTTTGACCTTGACGACCATCTCCGCCACGGCAAACACCGCCGCAGGCTCCGCGACAATATCGGCACCGGCAGCGCGGTAATCGTCATCGGTGAAGTTAATGCCGGCGCCCGCGCCGGTTTCCACCGTCACCGTATGGCCATGATGGGTCAATTCGCGCACCGAAGAGGGAATCATCCCGACCCGGTATTCCTGGGTCTTAATTTCGCGGGGAACGCCAATATGCATTTGTCGCCTCGTCTGCGGTTAGCTTGCCCATCACTTTAGTGTCCCGCGTTTCGCGAACGGTATCGAATCATTTGGGGACATCTTATATGTGGGATGTTTCCTTACCACTGTCAGTAAACATGTTCTGATTGAATCGCGAGGAACAGATATTGACAAGGTCATTCACGATACCGCGCGGGCTGGGTGCAGCCCTTGTTCTGTTCAGCGTGCTCGCGCACGGTTCGCCCGACGCTGGGGCCGAGCCCAGTCACGCCATCGCCATGCATGGCACCCCCAAATATCCGGCCGATTTCTCCCAATTCGATTACGTAAATCCCGAGGCGCCCAAGGGTGGCGATTTCCGCCTGCATGCGATCGGCACCTTCGACACCCTCAACCCTTATGTCATCAAGGGTAAGCCCGCCGCGGGTCTCCATCATGGGTTCGGATACTTTTTCGAAACCCTGACCCGGCGCAGCCGCGACGAGCCCTTTTCGCTCTACGGCCTGCTCGCCGAATCGATCGATATGGCCGATGACCGAGGGTGGATCGAATTCACCCTGCGGGCGGAAGCTCGTTTCTCCGACGACACGCCGGTCACCGTCGATGACGTGATTTTCAGTTGGGGCATCTTGAAGGAAAATGGCAGCCCCAACGCCCGCGCCACCTGGTCACGGGTCGCCGATGTCAGCCAGACCGGACCGCGCAGCGTACGCTTTACGTTCATGGACAATGCCGACCGCGAACTGCCGCTATTGGTTGCCGGGTTCCTGCCGATCCTATCGAAAGCGTGGTGGCAGGGTCGTGATTTCACCGAAACCACCCTGGACCATCCGGTCGCCAGCGGTCCCTATGTTATCGACGCCGTCGATCCCGGCCGCAATATCGTCTACCGGCGTAACCCGAATTATTGGGGGCGTGACCTCGCCGTCAGCCGTGGGCAGTTCAACCTGGACACCATCCGCTACGATTATTTCCGCGACGATTCCGTTGCGCTCGAGGCCTTCAAGGCCGGCGATTACGATTACCGCGGCGAAGGCAATGCGGCGCGGTGGGCAACCCAATACGATTTCCCCGCGCTCACCGACGGTCGGGCGGTACGCGAGACAATCGCGAACGGTACGCCATCGGGTCTACGCGCCCTGGCCTTCAATCTCCGCCGGCCGCTCTTCGCCGACCGCCGGGTTCGCCAGGCCCTCAACCTCGCCTTTGATTTCGAATGGCTCAACCGAGCCTTGCTCCATGAGGGTTATGCGCGGACTTCCGGCATGTTCGCGAAATCGTCGCTGGCGCCGACGGGTCCGCCGTCGGCCGCCGAGTTGGCGTTGCTCGAGCCGCTGCGCGGGCAAGTACCGCCAGAGGTCTTCGGTCCCCCTTTCCAGCCGGCAGCGACCGATGGTTCCGGGCGTGACCGCACCAATCTTCGCCAGGCCGCTAAACTGTTGAAAGAGGCGGGCTTCAAAGTGCAGGACGGGGTCTTGCAAAACGCAAACGGCGCCCCGGTCCAGTTCGAGATTACCCTGCGCCTGCCATCAAACGAGCGTATCGCCCTGGCCTATACGCGCAATTTGAAACGGCTCGGTATCGAAGCTCGCGTGCGCCTGGTGGAATCGGCGCAGTTTCAGGGCCTGATCGATAGTTACGATTTCGACATGGTGTTCGGGTTCTGGGGCGTGACCCTGTCGCCGGGCAACGAACAGCAGAATTACTGGAGTTCGCTCACCGCCAACCAACCGGGCGGCCGCAACTGGGCGGGCGTTTCAGACCCCGCAGTGGATGCCATGATCGACGCGCTGCGCGCCGCGAGTACCAGAGAGGAACTGACTGCAGCAGCGCGCGCCCTCGACCGGATTCTCATGTGGAATTATTACGTGCTGCCGCTCTATCACGATTCCGGCCAGCGCATCGCCTATTGGCGCAAACTGTCGCGCCCCGAAACCGTGCCGGTCTATGGCGTGCGTCTAGAGACCTTCTGGGCGACTAACCCTCGCTGAGGCGCGCCGCCACCAAGCCCGACAGGCTTTCCTGGGGCCGGGGGCCCACATGGGAAATGACCTCCGCCGCCGCGAGACCACCGATGCGTGCGCATTGGGCCAAGCCATCGCCGTTTGTATAACCGTATAAAAACCCGGCAGCATATTGGTCGCCGGCACCGGTGGTGTCGACCACCCGCGAGACCGGTTCCGCATCGACCACATGAACCTCATCGCCGGCGATAACCACCGAACCTTTTTCCGATCGGGTCAACGCAGCGATGGCGCAATCTTCGCGGGCCAGCTGCAGCGCATTGTCGAAATTATCGACTTCATACAGCGAGAGGATTTCAGCCTCGTTGGCGAACAGAATATCGATATGACCGCTGATCAATTCGCGAAATGAATCGCGGTGACGGTCAACACAAAAGGAATCCGATAGGGTCAACGCCGTCTTGCGGCCGGCCGCGTGCGCCAACCGCGCGGCTTTGAGAAACGCCTGTTTGGCCTCGTCGCGGTCCCAGAGATAGCCCTCCAGATAGGTGACTTGTGCCCGGCCGATCAATCCATCGTCGATATCATCGGGCCCCAAATCGGCACACGCGCCTAGGAACGTGTTCATGGTGCGCTCGGCGTCTGGTGTGATCAGGATTAGACAGCGCGCGGTTGGCGGGCCATCGGTCGCCGGCGCCGTGGTGTACTCCGCGCCCACAGCGCGAATGTCATGGGCGAAAATATCGCCCAGCTGATCGTCGCGAACCCGGCCAATATAGGCGCACTTGGCGCCCAGGGACGCTAGCCCCGCCGCGGTATTGCCGGCCGACCCACCCGACGTTTCAATCCCCGGGCCTAATTCTTCATAGAGACGCTCGGCGGTTTCGGCATCGACGAGCGACATGGAGCCCTTGGTCATGCCGAGCCGGGCCAGGGTCTCGTCATCGTTTTGCGTCAAGACATCGACAATGGCATTACCGATGCAGACGACATCGAGATCGGTCGCGGATTCGGCGCTCATGGGAAATTCCTTGTAATGGGTCGGAGGGACAACAATGTGAGTGGACGCGGAGTATAGCCGCCGCCACCCCCCGGGCAAGAAAAACGGCGCGCCTGCACGACTGAAAGCCTTGGTCTCGTAACGCACTAGCGCTAAGACAAGCTCACCATGTTCGATGCCTTCTTCAAAACACTGGGCCAATTGCCGACCCCGCCGTTTCAGCGGGTGTTGTGGTTGAGCATCGGCGGCAGCTTGGTGACCGCGATTATCCTATGGTTCGCCATCAATTTTACGCTTCAGAATACCGATTTTGTCGGCCTCGGCTGGCTCGACTGGATCGTCGACATTCTAGGCAGCGTGGCGGCCGTGGTTCTGTTGTTTTTGCTACTGCCCGCCTTCGTCGGCCTCATCGCCAGCCTCATGCTGGAAACCATTTGTCGCGCCGTCGAGGCCCGCCACTACCCTCACCTGCCGGAAGCCCGCAGCCAATCGATCATGGAAGCCATCCTTATCGGCATTCGATTTGCTGCCATTCTGATTGTGCTCAACATCCTGGTCCTGCCGCTGATATTTTTCCCACCGGTCTATTTCGTCGTCGGCTGGGCCTTAAACGGTTATTTACTCGGCCGGGAGTATTTTGAGCTAGTTGCCTGCCGGCGGCTCGATGCGACTGAACTACGCGCCATGCGCCGAAAACACGGGTTTGCGGCATTGTCGGCCGGTCTGGTGATTGCGGTGGTTTCGATCATTCCGATCGTCAATTTAATCCTGCCGCTGTTCGGCACCGCGTTCATGCTGCACACCTATCAGCGCCTGCCAACGGTGGCTTCAACAGCATAAGTTAACGTTATATCAATACTTTCTGCTTATTTGCCAAAGTAATATGGGAAGTGTTATATATAGCGAACGCACCGTTGGTATTTGGACCTCCGGCTCGGTATCGTCGCCGCACAGCGCGATACCGCCAGTCGACTATTTGGGAGACGTAATTATGACGTCGACGAATGACGAATCCGATGATCGCAGCGATCCCGATTTAAGTTTCTTGGAGAGCCGGCCCGCGCGGGTTGCGGAGATCCCGAATCTGGCCCTTGGCCGCAGTAGCATTGGCGATGGGCCACGATCGGTCGATAGCCGCGCACTCACAATTGGCCGGGATATCAGACTATCCGGCGAGATCACCGAGTGTGAGCTTCTAATCATTGAAGGCCATCTCGAAGCCTCGGTGCCCAACGCCAAAGCCATGGAGATCGCCCAAACCGGCTCCTTTGTCGGTACCGCGACCATCGGCGATGCAACCATCAGCGGTGAATTCGACGGCGATTTGACGGTCACCAACCGTTTGCGCATTACCAGCACCGGCCGCGTGACCGGCACAATTCGATACGGACACCTTAAAATCGAGAATGGCGGCGAGATACATGGCGAGCTTACGGTCTCTTCTTAGCACGCTAGGCCTCACCGGCACCGAATCCGACGACGCCGCACCTTCGCGGCTAGCGATTATGTCCGGCGGCGTGATTACGCTTTCCCTGCTATTGTTGCTATTGATCGTCTAATTTTCCGAATCACGTAATGCGTGGTGTCTTACAAAAATGCGCGCCCGATATTTCATAACAGCAGCGGCAAGCTGTCTTTTGGCGGCTTGTTCCGGCGCCCAAAATTCCGCAGCCCCGACAAGCTCAGAAGCCCCGGTCTCGTTGGAAGTAACGCCGCCACAAGCTATCGCGCCGCAACCAGCGCTACCACAAACACGTCCGTCCCCAAAAGCGCCGTCAACGCCCGTACGTGAAACTGTACGTGCCACGCCAAAGCCTGTTCCACCGCCAGAAACTTTAATTGGTATGGCGCCGAGCGCAGTTGATGAGCGCCTTGGCGCGCCAGACCTCGTACGTCTCGATGGGCCGGCGGAAATCCGACTTTACCGCAATGCTGAAACGGCCTGTACGTTTCATGTATTTTTGTACATTGATAACGGGACGGCTCAAACAAAATCCGTCGAGCATTATGAAGCCCGCAATCAAAATGGTCGGCTCGAAGGGGCCGGGCTTGCAAATTGTTATCGTGCTCTGGTGAGTCCCGACGCGATCTCCTAGATCAAACAGACTCTAGGACAACGTCTTCGCCTTGTATTGGCACTGGTCGACAACAATACAGTTCGCACATTCCGGCTTTCTAGCCTTACACACATAACGCCCATGCAGAATGAGCCAGTGATGGGCATGCTGGCGATAATGCGCCGGCACGCGCTTGAGCAATTTTTTCTCGACCTCGACGACATTCTTGCCCGGCGCCAGACCGGTGCGATTGGACAGGCGGAATATATGCGTGTCGACCGCAATGGTTGGCTCGCCAAATGCCATGTTGAGGACCACATTGGCCGTCTTGCGACCGACACCGAGTAACGCCTCCAGCGCCTCGCGATCATGGGGCACTTCGCCACCGTGCTGGTCGATGAGCTGGCGACTCAAAGCCATCACGTTCTTGGCCTTATTACGGTAGAGACCGATGGTGCGGATATGTTCGGTGAGGCGGCCTTCGCCCAGTTTCAGTATTTTCTGCGGCGTGTCGGCAATTTTAAAAAGCTTTGCGGTCGCCTTGTTGACCCCCACATCGGTGGCCTGGGCGGATAACACGACGGCCACCAGCATGGTGTAGTTGTTGACATAATTTAGCTCGGTCGTCGGCGCGGGATCCGCCGCCGACAAACGTTCGAAGAAAGTTTCGATCTGGGCTTTGGTCATCTGCGCCATGAAGCCAGACCCTATCCATCACGACGCAAAGTTTCTAGAGCGCCGAAAATTTATCGGGTGACCAGGCGACGCTAGCGAAGGGGGCAGAACAAGCCCGCAAACTTACCAGTCGTCGCGCTTAACACCGTTTACTATAAATAAATATACAGCCCCTGAATTAACCATAACGCGCCTCCGGCTTAGGGCCGACCCTCATAAAACCTTGAAATTACTAGCTTTATCGCGGGATCAACGACACCAATGCCCACCAGTGTCCAGCCCTGTTTGGTTAACGCAGCATCCCGCCCGGGCTTTAGAACTCTCGCCGGTTGGTGCTAGCCTTTGGGTCATGAAACATCTTTGTACATGGCTGTTGTTCGCCCTATTGGTTACCCCAGCTTCGGCTCAGAATTTCGATAAGGCCGTTGCGGCCACAAGCCGCGGCGACTATGTGGCGGCCCTACAAGAATGGCGGCTTCTCGCCGCGGAAGGGCACAAGCTCGCGCAGCGTAATCTCGGCGAACTCTACCTTGCGGGCCTTGGGGTCGAGCGCAATTATCTTGAGGCCGCGCTGTGGTATCGCCGCGCCGCCGACCAAGGCGACCCTAATGCACAACAGAAATTAGGTCTCATGTACCGGGCAGGTCTAGGCGTCCCGCGGAACTACACCGAGGCGGCCGCTTGGTATCGAGGTGCCGCAGAGCAAGGCGCTGCGCAAGCTCAATATGATCTTGGTCGCATGTATGCCCAGGGCCAAGGGGTGCCTAAAGATTTCGGCGAAGCCGCCAAATGGGCCCGGCTCTCTGCTGATCAAGGCCTTGCTACTGCTCAGTTCACTCTCGGGCGCCTCTACGCCGATGGTGTTGGCGTTCCTCAGGATATTGACGAGGCGGCGAACTGGTATCATCGCGCCGCCGATCAAGGCCACACCAAGGCACAAACCAAACTTGGTGCGCTCTACGTAAAGGGTAGCGGTGTTCCCCAAGATCTTGTGACCGCCTATATGTGGTTCGATATAGCGGCAACCCAGGGTTCCCCGAACGCTGGCAGCGGCCGCGAGTTTGTCGCCGCGCGCCTATCCGACGATCAAACCTCCAAGGCAAGAAGTCTGGTCCAGGCGTGGATAGAGAGGCACTCTAATTAGCTTGCGCGCGACCCGTTAGTCGGCGAGCCCCAATACGTCGTTCATAGAGTAGAAGCCCGCCGGTTTACCGGCGGTCCACAACGCCGCACGCACCGCGCCACGGGCGAAAATCGCCCGGTCGGTAGCGCGGTGGGAGAGCTCGATGCGCTCGCCCGCACCGGCGAAGACCACACTATGCTCGCCGACCACATCGCCGCCGCGCAATGTCGCAAAGCCGATATCGCCGGGTTTACGTTCGCCGGTGATACCTTCGCGCGACAATTGCTTCACCGCATCGAAGTCAACGCCACGGCCGGCGGCCGCGGCCTCACCCAGGCCCAAAGCCGTACCCGAGGGCGCGTCGATTTTGTGGCGATGGTGCATTTCGACAATTTCGATATCGAAATCCTCGCCCAATGCCCGCGCCACTTGCTGAGTGACGGCAAACAATAGGTTTACACCGGCTGACATGTTGGGCGCCCAAACGATCGGCACCGATGCTGCCGCTACCTCCAAAGCGCCGCGGTGGATATCTTCCATGCCGGTTGTGCCGGCGACTAACGCGCAGTCGGCTTCAGCAGCGATTTGCGCGTGCGCCTGGGTCGCGGCGGGAATGGTAAAATCGATGACCACATCGACGCCTGAAAACATCGCCCCGGTATCATCGGTAACGATGACGCCATTATCGCCGACCCCGGCCAACGCCCCAGCATCGGCGCCAAGAAACTCCGACCCCGGCGCTTCGGTCGCGCCCGCCAGCTCGCAGTCGTTCGACCCCGCAATGATGCTGACAACCATTCGGCCCATGCGGCCCGACGCGCCCACGACGCCAATTTTAAGCGACTCCGCCATCTCAGAATTCCGGAAATTTGTGACTAACTGCCGATGATCATACCACGGCAGCGGGCAGAAGGTAGCGCTACAGCGCGGGCAAAGATTTCCTATTCCTTGAAATCTTCCCAGAGCTCTTTCACCTTGGTGAAAAAACCTTCGGCTTCCGGACTGTGGGATTTACCGCCGCCGGATTCGTCGAACTCGCGCAACAATTCGCGTTGCTTCTTGGTCAGATTGACCGGGGTCTCGACCTGGGACTGAACATACATATCGCCGCGCGCGCTGCTGCGCAGCACGGTCATGCCCTTGCCGCGTAACCGGAATTGCTGCCCCGTCTGGGTCCCTGCCGGCACATTGACCCGCGCCCGGTTGCCGTCGATGGTCGGCACCTCAAGGGTACCGCCCAGTACGGCTGTCGTCATGGGGATTGGCACGCGGCAATAAATGTCCGCGCCCTCGCGGCCGAAAAACCTATGGGCCTTAATCGACACGAAAATATATAGATCACCCGGCGGCCCGCCGCGCAGACCCGCTTCGCCTTCGCCGGACACCCGGATACGCGTACCGTCTTCGACGCCCGAGGGAATATTCACAGATAGCGTTTTTTCGCGCTCGACCCGGCCAGCACCGGCGCATTCGCGGCACGGATTATCGATGACCCGGCCCGCGCCCTGGCAGGTCGGACAGCTGCGCTCGACAGTGAAGAATCCTTGCTGGGCGCGAATCTTGCCGGCGCCATGACAGCTGGGACAGGCAACGGGCGTGGCCCCACCCTCGGCGCCGCTACCCTGGCAACTCTCACAGGAGACCGAGGTGTTGACCCGCACCCGCGTCTGCTTACCGGCAAAAGCGTCTTCCAGGGTGACATCCAGATTGTAGCGTAGATCGGCGCCATGGACGTTGGCCTGGCGCCGCCCACGGCCGCCGGCAAAGTCGCCGAACATTTCGTCAAAGATGTCGGAAAAACCGCCGCCGCCGAAATCGAAGCCGCCGGCGCCGCCGCCTTGCGGTCCACCGCCTTCGAAGGCCGCATGGCCATAGCGATCATAGGCAGCGCGCTTATCGTCATCGCGCAGCACATCATAGGCTTCGTTGACTTCCTTAAATTTGTGCTCGGCTTCCGCATCATCAGGGTTGCGGTCGGGGTGATGCTGCATCGCCAACTTGCGATAGGCACTTTTCATGGCAGCCGCATCGGCCGAGCGGTCGACTCCCAAAATCTCGTAGAAATCTCTTTTAGCCATCAGCGTACGCCCCCGGTCCCCCCAAGCTGCCGGTCCGCCGGGCGCCTTACCGCCACATTCTGTCCCACCTCAAGCGGGGCACAAATGCAACTGCACTGCAGGCCGGCGGCCATGCGGCTATGAAGCGGACGACTGATCCTTGCGATCGTCTTCGTCTTCAACTTCTTCGAAATCAGCATCGACGATATCGTCGTCACCCGGACCGGACGGCCCGCTGTCTTCGTCAGGACCGGCCCCCGCTGCAGCCTGTTCCGACTTGTAGATCGCCTCGCCCAGTTTCATGGACGACATGCTCAAGGCTTCGAACTTCGTCGTAATCGTCGCGGCATCGTCGCCTTCCAAGGCTTCTTTCAAGGCCGCGAGGTCACTTTCGATTTCCGATTTTTCTTCTTCCGAGACCTTATCGCCATGCTCGGAGAGGCTTTTGTCGACCTGATTCACCAGCGCCTCAGCGTGGTTCTTGGCCTCGACCTCTTCACGCCGCGCCTTATCGTCTTCGGCGTGCTCTTCGGCCTCTTTGACCATGCGATCGATATCATCATCCGACAGGCCGCCGGACGCCTGGATGCGGATCTGCTGCTCCTTGCCGGTGCCCTTGTCGGTCGCCGACACATTGACGATGCCGTTGGCATCGATGTCGAACGCGACCTCGACCTGCGGCACGCCGCGCGGCGCGGACGGGATACCCACCAAATCGAACTGGCCCAGCAGCTTGTTATCAGCCGCCATTTCGCGCTCGCCCTGGAACACACGAATGGTCACCGCCGATTGGTTGTCTTCAGCTGTCGAGAAGACCTGGCTCTTCTTGGTTGGGATCGTGGTGTTCCGGTCGATCAACCGGGTGAACACACCGCCCAATGTCTCGATACCCAAGGACAAAGGCGTCACGTCGAGCAGCAGCACGTCCTTGACGTCACCGGCGAGAACACCGCCCTGGATCGCGGCGCCGATGGCCACCACCTCGTCGGGGTTCACCCCACGGTGCGGCTCGCGGCCAAAGTGGTTTTTAACGATTTCCTGGATCTTCGGCATGCGGGTCATGCCACCGACGAGAATGACCTCGTCGATCTCGCCCGCCGACAGGCCGGCATCTTTCAACGCTGCCTTACAGGGCTCGATCGTGCGCTGCACCAAGTCTTCCACCAAGGCTTCCAACTTAGCGCGGGTTAGCTTGATGTTGAGATGCTTGGGGCCATCCTGATCGGCGGTGATAAACGGCAGATTGACTTCCGTCTGGGTCGCCGCGCTCAATTCGATCTTGGCCTTCTCCGCGGCTTCCTTCAGGCGTTGCAGAGCCAGCTTGTCCTTGCGCAGGTCGATGGATTGTTCTTTTTTGAACTCGTCGGCCAGGTACTCGATGATGCGAGCGTCGAAATCTTCGCCGCCCAGGAAAGTGTCGCCGTTGGTCGACTTCACCTCGAAGACGCCGTCACCGATTTCCAGAACCGAGACATCGAATGTGCCGCCGCCCAGATCGTAGACAGCAATCGTGCCGCCTTCTTTCTTCTCAAGCCCATAGGCCAAGGCCGCGGCGGTCGGCTCGTTGATGATGCGTAAAACATCTATGCCAGCGATCTTGCCGGCATCCTTGGTCGCCTGGCGCTGGGAATCATTGAAATAGGCCGGCACCGTGACCACGGCCTGCGGGGTTTCTTCGCCCAGAAACGCCTCTGCTGTTTCGCGCATCTTTTGCAGGATAAAGGCGCTGATTTCCGAGGGGCTGTAGGCCTTGCCCTGGGCTTCCACCCAGGCGTCGCCATTTTCGCCCTTAACGATCTTGTAAGGGACCAGATCCTTGTCCTTCTCGGTCATGGGATCGTCGGAACGGCGCCCGATCAGTCGCTTGATCGCGAATAGCGTATTTTCAGGGTTGGTGACCGCCTGGCGCTTCGCCGGCTGGCCGACCAGCCGCTCTCCATCGTCGGAGAAAGCGACCATCGACGGCGTCGTGCGCGAGCCTTCAGCGTTTTCAATAACCTTTGCCTGTCCGCCTTCCATAACGGCGACACAGGAATTCGTTGTACCTAAATCGATACCAATAACTTTTGCCATATTCCCCTCACTTTTTCGGCAGGTCTGCGCGGCCCGGTCTGGCACCGAGGCTGACCCCCGTCATGTCTGCAAATATCAACGCGTAAATCAGTGTCACGTATGACTTCGGCACATATAGGAAAGCCAAGGGACCTCCGCAACCACTGGATTCGCCCTATTCGAATTAAAAATCCGTGGTTGCAGGCGATTACCCGCCTTTTGGACCCTGCCATGCAGCAGATGCGCATCTGACAACGGCAAATGCCGTATTTAAAGCCCCCGGACGAGCCCCGCGTCTAAACTGTGGTGTCCACATGCGCCTGTGGCGCGGCGCCGTCACCCTTGGCGACCCCGACCCGGGCCGGTCGCAGCAGTCGATCATGCAAACGATAGCCAGGCTGAACCACTTGAGCGACGGTGCCGTTGGGATACTCGCTGTCGGGCACCTCGTACATCGCCTCATGGAAATTAGGGTCGAAAGGTTCGCCAACCGGATCGATGCGTTCGATATTGTGGGCCTCGAACGCCCTCACGAGCTCGCGTTCTACCGCCTCAACACCGCCGAGCAAGGTCTGCAACAGGCCGTCGCCATTGCGTTGATCTTCCGGCACGGCGGCCAACGCCCGCGATAGATCGTCGGCGACGGTGAGAACCGCGCGGGCAAAATTGGCGACGCCATACTTATGGGCCTCGGCGAGTTGGCGCTCGCTGCGCTTGCGCACATTCTCCGCCTCAGCCATGAAACGCAAAAACTGATCCTTTACGCCGGCAAGCTCTTCTTCCAGCTCGGCGATACGGTCAACCGGATCCAGCATCCAGGGCGATTCTTCGCCCTCCGCGGCGGCTTCAGCCGCCGGCTCAGGCGCCGCTCCGTCATTTGCCGACACCGGCTGCTCGTCGCTCGCGTTGCCTGGATCAGCGGCCGGCTCCGGCGTTCCGTTTTCTTGCTTTTCATTTTGGTCGCTCTGGGTATTCATATACTGTTACTGCCTTTAGCCTTGGCGACGCCCATCGAGGACGTCCATCTCAAATCATCCCATCAACCGGCCGATAACCTTCGCCGTATAATCGACGACGGGGATGACCCGCGCATAGTTTAGCCGGGTCGGGCCGATCACGCCGATCGCACCGACGATTTGCTCCTTGCTGTTGGTATAGGGTGCAACGACGACAGAACAGCCCGTCAGGTTGAATAAATCGTCTTCCGCGCCAATAAAGATCTGCACGCCTTCGCCACCCTTGGTGGCATCGAGCAGCCATGACCAGGATTCCTTGGTCTCCAGCGCGCCATAGAGCGCCCGCACCCGCTCTAAATCTTCGACCGCCTGCACATCGTCGAGCAGGTGCTCGGTGCCGCTGACGATAAGCGCCGCCGCCTCCCCGTCGCCGGTGCTAGTGCTCGTCGCCATGCCCGCCTCAACAAGCCGTTGAGTTAGCACATCGAGTTCTTGGCGATGCATGGCAAGTTCCGTGGCCAATTGTGCCTGCCCCTCTTCGATGGTTTTGCCGACCATCCGTGCCGAGAGAAAGTTGGTGGCCTCGACAATCGCTGACGCCGGCATGCCGACCGGGATATCGATGACCCGATTTTCCACCGAACCATCATCGGTGACCAAAACCACCAGGGCGCGCTCGGGGCCGAGGCCGACAAATTCGATATGTTTAAGGCGGACATCGGTTTTCGGGGCAACCACCAAACTGGCATAATTGCTCAAACCCGACAGTACCCGCGTCGCTTCTTCCAGGGTTTTCTGCGGGTTCCGGCCTTGCGCGGCACATTGGGCTTCGATCGACACGCGCTCTTCTGCGGTCAGCCGGCCAACTTCGAGCAGCCCATCGACAAAGAATCGCAGGCCCGCCTCGGTGGGCAGACGTCCCGCCGAGACATGCGGCGAGTACAGCAATCCGGCGTCCTGCAGGTCGGCCATGACATTGCGCACGGTCGCCGGCGATAATTCAACGCCCAGCCGGCGCGACAATGTGCGCGAGCCGACCGCCTCGCCTGTCTCCAGGTAAGCATCGATAATCTGGCGCAGAATTTCGCGGCTGCGCGCATTTAAATCGGGAACCAATTGGCTCATCGGCGACACCCGCTTAGCGGTTTTCCCATTTCACAATTACCATAGGGCAATCAGGAACTTAGGCGTGGCACTGCCGCTAATCAAGCCATCCGCTAGACGTGTCGCACGGCTAGACGCATCGTGGACCAGCGAGTAGGTTTCCCGCCACCCCGTCTGGGATCCCTTTTTCGGTACATATAGGCCCATCCAATGAGCAAGAATTTTCGACGCCCCTCCGGCCGCGCCGCTGACGAGATGCGAAAGGTTCGCCTGAAGACGGGCGCCGCCAAATATGCCGAAGGGTCATGCCTCGCCCAGTTTGGCAACACCCATGTCTTATGCGCCGCGAGCATCGAGGAACGGGTGCCGCCCTGGATGCGCGGCGGCGGCAGCGGCTGGGTAACAGCGGAATACGGCATGCTGCCGCGCTCGACCCATACGCGCACCAACCGCGAAGCGGCGCGCGGCAAGCAATCGGGCCGCACCCAGGAAATCCAGCGCCTGATCGGCCGTAGCCTGCGGGCCGCGACCGATCTGGAGGCCCTGGGCGAGCGACAGATCCGTCTGGACTGCGATGTGTTGCAAGCGGATGGCGGCACGCGAACAGCGGCCATTACCGGTGCCTATGTGGCCTTGCACCTGGCGTGTCAAAAACTCGTTCGCGCCGGCGAACTCGACGCCGTCCCCATGCACGATATGGTCGCCGCCGTCTCGTGCGGGCTTTATGACGGCACAGCGGTTCTCGATTTAGATTACGACGAAGATTCGAATGCCCAGGCCGACGCCAATTTTGTGCTCACCGCGAAGGGCCGAATTATCGAAATCCAGGGAACGGCGGAAGACAAGCCGTTCTCCAGGACCCAATTTATCAAGCTCCTCGATCTGGCGCATCAGGGCACCGACCAACTGGCGGCGGCGCAACGCGCCGCCTTAGGCGTTGAATGAGCCGACGATTTCGAGACGGTCGGCTGGTCATCGCCAGCCACAATGAAGGCAAGGTGGGCGAGATCTCCGACCTGCTGACCCCGTTGGGGATTGCCGTCCAAAGCGCGGCGGAACTGGGGCTACCGGAACCCGTCGAGGACGGCGTAACCTTCGTTGAAAATGCCGTTCTAAAGGCCCGTGCGGCAGTGCAGGGCTGCAATCTGCCGGCACTGGCCGACGATAGCGGGCTCGCGGTTACCGCCTTGGATGGCGCGCCCGGCATCTACTCGGCACGCTGGGCGGAAACGCCCGACGGCAGAAATTTCGATACTGCCATGGCGCGGGTTCAGACGGAACTCGGCGATAGCACCGACCGGTCAGCCCATTTCGTTTGTGTGCTGGCCCTGGCCTGGCCCGATGGCCATGTGGAGACCTTCGAGGGTC
>JABDJY010000275.1 GCA_013003285.1 Alphaproteobacteria bacterium
TGGCCGGGCAGGTCGAAAAGCTGGCCTCGATTGGATTTAATCACTTCATCGTGCACCCGGCGACGGTTGGCGTACCGCGCGCCTTGCGCCACGATGTGCTGCGCCGCTTTGCGGAAACCGTAGCGCCGGAATTCTCGCCGGAATTCTCCAAGGCGGCGTAGGTTTGGGTACGGATTAGCACTTAGAGGCGCAGCATGGGTTTTCGGAGACTTGGCGTTCTTGCCGTCCTGATCGGTGGAATTCTGACTGTGCCGCTGCCGGCCACCGCCGATTTCGAAGCGGGATCGATCGCCGCCCATAATGGCGACCATAAGACCGCCATGGCCGAATGGCTGCCCTTGGCGAAACAGGGCCATGTCAAAGCTCAATACGCCGTCGGGGCATTGTTCGCCGAAGGTCTGGGCGCGCGTCAAAGTTTGAAGAAGGCGTTCCGCTGGTGGCGCGATGCGGCCGAACAGAACCATGCCGGCGCGCAATATAATATCGCGGTGATGTACAAGGACGGTCTCGGCGTTCGAAAGAATAGCGAAGAAGCGGTCAGATGGCTCAACCTCGCCGCCAAGCAGGGCAATACGGATGCCCATACCCAGCTGAGCCGACTCTACCGCGACGGCGACAGCGTCGAACCCGATCCGGTTCAGGCCTATATGTGGCTCGAAATCGCCCAGCGTAACGGTAGCCGATCTGTCTCCCGGTCGCTGGAAACCGCGGCGGCGGATTTATCCAGTGCCCAATTAGCGGACGCGAATGCCCGCGTTCAAGCCTGGATGGACGCAAACGATCTACCCAAGCCGCCCTGACCCAGGCGGCTTCCCCTATGCCCGCTCTCCCGCTAGTTTTGCGGCTGGCGAGGAGAGAGGCATTTCATGGCAATTATTCTATACGATCTGGTCGGAGCCGATGGCCGGCGGTTTAGCTCCAATTGCTGGCGCACCCAGATGGCGCTGGCCCATAAGGGGTTGGACTATGAGACCGTGCCGACCCGGTTTACCGAAATCGCGCAGATCGGCGACGGGACATTCAAGACCATCCCGGTAATCGACGATCATGGCACTTGGGTCGGCGATAGCTGGACCATCGCGGAGTATCTCGACGACACCTATTCCGATCGCCCGCCGGTGCTCGCCGGCAGCGATGGGCGTCAGCACGCAATGTTTGTGCAGAACTGGGCGCGTACCCAGATCCAACCGCTGGTGATGCCCATGGTGGTGGAAGATATCTACGCCCAGCTCTGTCCCGAAGATAAAGAGTATTTCTTCACCACTCGGAGTAAGCGCCTGGGCCGCGACATCACCGGTATCCAGGCGGGGCGCGAGGCCGGGCTGGAAGAACTGCGCGCGCGGATGGAGCCCCTGCGCCTGGTGGTCGCCGAGACGCCATATCTGGGTGGCGAGCTGCCGACCTACGCCGATTATGTGGCGCTCAGCCCGTTCATTTGGGCGCGTACTGTAAGCCCGTTAGCGCTGGTCGAAGCCGGTGACCCTGTCCATGCCTGGTTCCAGCGCATCCTCGATTTGTATGACGGGCTGGCGCGCAAAAATCCAGGATACGATTGGTAATTATGTTTAATAATAATACTTTATGGGGGAAACATAATGTCAGATATAGAGTTTAAGCTAGGCACATTTTCAAACGGCGGCGGCGCGGCTTTCGTCGGATTGGTCATCGGCGAAAAGATTTATACGCTGTCCCAGATTGTCGAAGCCTATGGCAGGAAGGGACCGACGACGACCGCCGGCATCCAGGAGATGCTCGATGATTGGGGGGCGAATTTCGATGCGCTGTGCGCCGTCGCCGACTTCGTGGCCAATGATGGCCGCCCTGACAGCGACTGGGGCGGCGTCGCCACCTTGTCCGACCTCAAGGCCCTGCCACCGATCCTGCGGCCGCCGAAGATGATCTATGCGGCGGCCAATTATGGCGGCCATATTCGCGAGATGCTCGCCGCCGGGACCGCGCAAAACGACGAAGAGCGCGACAATATGCTCGACCGGGACAAAGCGCGGGTGCGGCCCTATTCCTTCCTCAAATCGCCCAGCGCCCTAGTCGGCGCCTTCGACGACATTGTCATCCCACCGGAATCGCAAAAGGTCGATTGGGAGGTCGAGCTAGCGCTGGCCATTGGCCGCACCGCCAAGCGGGTGCCGGCCGAACGCGCGCTGAATTATGTCGCCGGCTATATGACCACCAACGACGTCACCGCGCGCGACGCCCAGGCCCGGCCCGACTGGCCGACCCTGCGCACCGACTGGTTCACCGGCAAGAGCCACGACACGTTTGCGCCCATGGGGCCTTACTTTGTGCCCAAGGCGTTTGTGCCCGATTACCGGACCATCCAACTCACCCTGAAGGTCAATGGCGAGACCAAGCAGGATGACCCGGCCGGCGAGATGGTGTTCTCCGCCGAGGAGCAGATCGAGCATGCGTCGGCGCAGATCGCGCTGCATCCCGGCGATATTATTTCCACCGGCACGCCGGAAGGCGTCGGTCACGGCAAGGGTACCTATCTTAAGGCCGGCGATGTGGTCGAGGCGGAAGCCGCCGGTCTGGGCGCCCAGCGCTGCCAGGTGGTGGCTGAGGATATCTGATTGACGCGTCCTATTTCTCGCGCCACCCTGAGTAAAACCAAGAGCATAAGGAAGACCAACTATGGCCAGTTTACAGACAGTCGATGATTTTGCGCCGCTCAACGAAATTCAGTCGCTGCGCACCAGCGTAAGCGCGGCGGAGTGGGAGACCCGGGTCAATCTGGCGGCCTGCTACCGGCTGGTCGACCTGTACGACATGTCGGATATGACCCGCACCCATATCTCGGCCAAAGTGCCCGATGAGGAGGCGTTTCTGCTCAATCCGTTCGGACTGATGTTCAACGAGATTACCGCGTCGAGCCTGATAAAAGTGGATATCGACGGGAACCCACTGAGCGAGAGCCTCTATAAGATCAATCCGGCGGGCTACACCATTCATAGCGCGGTCCATGCTGGGCGCGAGGACGCCAAATGCGTGCTCCATACCCATTCGATTGCCGGCATGGCAATTTCAGCGCTGGATTGCGGGCTTCTGTCGATCAGCCAGCACGCCATGCGCTTCCATAACCGCGTCGCCTATCACGACTATGAGGGCCTCGCCTTTGACCTGAGCGAGCGCGACCGGCTGCTGCGCGATCTGGGATCCCATTCGGTGATGATATTGCGCAACCACGGCCTGCTGGCGGCGGGGCGCACCATCGACGAGGCGTTTTCGCTGATCTTCTATCTGGAGAAATGCGCCCGCAGCCAGCTGCAGGCCATGGCCAGCGGCGCCAAACTGGTGATCCCCTCTGACGAGGTTTGCGAATACGCGGCGCAGCAGTTCGAGAAGAACATCAATCTGGCGATCCGCGACTGGCCGGGGCATCTGCGCCGCTTGGACGCCATGGATCCCGGCTTTCGCGACTAGCGGATTAGGTTTTTCGGCCATGAACCGGCGAAATATTTCGCGCACCTTGCTGCGCCTGTTCTTCTATTCGCTGGTTATCGGCCTTGCCCTGTCGGCGCTGAATATCAGCCCGGAATCCTTGCTCGGCGGCATCGGCGGCACGGTGGAGAGCATTTTCCTGGTGGTCGTCGATGCGGTGGAATGGGCGGTGCCGTTTGTCTTGATCGGCGCCGTGGTCGTTCTACCGATCTGGCTGGTCTTTGCAGGATTGCGCTTCATACGACGGCGCTAGTAAGCGCGTCCTAAATCGGCATAATCACCAAATTCAGAAATAGCCGGGGCAATGATCCCGGGAAAAAAGCGTCCCCCCGGGCGTCTATGCGGGCACCCATGTATTTGAAGGAGTAGGCACAATGGAACAAATATCCGAACAAGCTCTGGCCTTGGTCACCTCATACGGTTTGAATGTGATCGGCGCGATCGTCGTTTTGATCGTCGGTTTGATCGCCGCCGGCTGGGCGCGCAAAGCCGTTCAGCGGATGCTGCGGCGGACTGGCAAGGTCGACGATACACTAGTCGGTTTTCTTGGCAGCCTGGTCAAATACGCGGTTGTGGCCTTCACCGTTATCGCGGTGCTGCAGCAATTCGGCGTTGAGGCGACAAGTCTGGTTGCCATCTTTGGCGCCGCCGGTCTGGCCATCGGCCTGGCCTTGCAAGGCACCCTGAGTAATGTGGCGGCCGGGGTCATGCTGCTTTTGTTCCGGCCGTTCAAGGTCGGCGACGTTATCGATGCCGGCGGCCATATGGGCTCGGTCAAAGCGATCGCGTTGTTTACGACCGAGATGGCGACGCCGGATAATGTGCAGATCATCATTCCCAACTCGGCGATCTGGGGCACGGCGATTAAAAACTTCAGCTTCAACGATACCCGCCGGGTCGATTTGGTGATGGGCGTCGATTATGGCGATGATCTCGACGTCGCCATGGCGACCATCAACCGGGTGATTGGCGAAGAATCGCGCGCCAAGACCGACCCCGAACCCACAGTAGCGGTATCCGAGTTGGCGGATAATTCGGTCAATTTCGTGGTGCGGGTCTGGGTCGAGGCCGGCGATTATTGGGGGGTCTATTTCGATCTGACCAAGAATTTGAAAGAGCAGCTCGAAGCCGACGGTCTCAACTTCCCCTATCCGCAACGCACGGTGCATATGGCATCAGCGGCCGAGTAGGACGGCCGAGTAGGAGGGGCAATGCGCGTGGCAATCATCACCGAACCGGGGCTCGACAATCTAGCCATTGTCGAGCGTCCCGATCCCGAGCCGGGGCCGGGCGAAGTGCTGGTGCGCATGCGCGCTGCGACCCTCAATTATCGCGATCTGCTGACCGTCGAGGGCGGCTACGGCTCGAAACAGCGCACGGTCGATTTCATTCCGCTGTCGGACGGCGCCGGCGATGTGGCCGCGGTGGGCGAGGGTGTGACCCGCTTCAAACCCGGCGATCGGGTGGTGGGCAATTTCTTCCAGGAATGGCTGGCCGGCGAACCGGACCAGGAGAATATGAAATCGGGTCTCGGCGGCGTGCTCGACGGGGTCGCTTCGGAACTGCGGCTGTTCCCCGACTATGGCCTGTGCCTGACGCCGGCGCATCTCACTGACGGCGAAGCGGCGGCGCTGCCCTGTGCGGGGCTGACTGCGTGGAGCGCGGTGATCGATCAGGGCCGCACCATGCCGGGCGATATGGTGCTGACCCAGGGCACCGGCGGCGTATCGGTGTTCGCCGTGCAGTTTGCCAAAATGGCCGGCGCCGAGGTTATCACCACCTCGTCATCGAATGACAAACTCGAGCGGGTGCGCTCACTCGGCGCCGATCACCTGATCAACTACGCCGAGACACCCGATTGGGCGCGACCGGTGCGCGACATCAGCCAGGGCCGTGGCATCGATTTGGTGGTCGAAGTGGGCGGTGCGGGCACCCTGGATCAGTCGATAAAATCGGTGCGCCCGGGCGGCGCGATCTGCCTGATCGGTGTGCTGTCGGGCTCCAACCATGAGTTTCGCTTGCCGCTGGTGGTGACGCGTAAAATCCGCATGGAGGGCGTCACCTGCGGCAACCGCGAACAATTCGAAGCCATGCTGCGCGCCATCGACCAGCACAAAATGCGGCCGGCGCTGGACGAGAAAATATTCGGCTTGGACGAGCTACCGGCCGCCTTCGCCCATATGCGCGACGGCCGGCATTTCGGCAAAATCGTCGTCGAGATTTAGTGAACCTGCCAAGTCGTTAATTGTGCTTCGCACCCCCCCTCCCTAACCCTCCCCCTCGCTGGGGGGAGGGAATACTAGCGAGGTATCGACATATTTCCCCCCCCCCTTGAGGGGGAGGGATGGGGTGGGGGGTCGATCCGACTTAGTCGGATTACAAGCCAACGAAGACTAAGGTTCTGATGGATTTAGCGCGCGCCCGACACGTTAATTTTGGTGCCCGCCACATAAGACGCGCCGTCCGACAATAGGAACAGGATAGCGGCGGCGACTTCCTCGGCTTGGCCGACCCGCTTCATGGGCAGGTTGGGACCGACTTGCTCGACGCGGCCGGCCGGTTGGATCTCGGTGTCGATGACGCCGGGGCTCACCGAATTCACGCGAATACCCTCCGCGGCGACCTCTTGCGCCAGCCCCCAGTTGAGCGAATCCACCGCGCCCTTCGAGGCGGCATAGGTGACGTTGATGCCCGGGCCACCGAGATGCGACGACGCCGACGACACATTGACGATGGCGCCGCCCTTACCGCCGTGGATCGTCGACATGCGCTTCACACCCTCGCGGCAGCACAGGAACATGCCGGTGATGTTGAGCGCCCATAGGGGCGCCAGATCCTCGGCCTTGATCTCGTCGACCCGGCCATAGGGGCCGACGATGCCGGCGCTGTTGACCAGATGGGTAACCGTGCCGAGCTCTTTGTCGACGGTCTCGAACAGGCGCATCACGTCGGCTTCCTTGGCCACATCGCCCTGCACGGCGATAGCCTTGGCGCCGGCCTTCTCGCAGGCCGCAACCACTTGGTCGGCGCGTTCCTTGTTGTTGACGTAATTGACGCAAATGGCTTCATAACCCTGTTCGGCGGCGCCGATGCAGGTGGCAGCGCCCAGGCCGCGACTGCCGCCGGTGACGATGAGAACTCTCGACATTTTCTACTCCCCAAATCCCGTTATTGATTACGCGCCGGCGCTCCGACCAGACTTATGAGAGTGGCATAGCGCGTCCACCAGGGCACGATCAATGCTGATGTGCAACTCTAGCGTTTGCCGGGCCCCATCGTCTTTGCCATAAACAGTCTGTCTTCTGTTCAATCGCTGGCATCAAAGGGGAGTAAGCATGACCGATCAGGATATCAAAACATTCGATGTGATCTTCGAATGTGACGCGCGCGCCGTGGGCAAGATGCGCTGCGAGATGGATGTCAGCCTGGTTCATCCGGAAAAGCTCTCCTGGGAGATGGCGTCGGACGAGTATGGCTTCCATGGCGGCGACGGCACCGCGCCCTTGCCCATCGCCTATTTCATGGCCGGGCTGACCTCATGCCTGATGACCCAGTTTCGCGCCTTCGCCAAACGGCTGCGGGTCGATATTCGCGACGTGAGCATCCACTGCCGGTGCGAGTGGCAGGCCACCCAGCGCGGTCGGGAGCCCTATGAGTCGGCGCCCAAGAGCATCAATATGGATCTCACGGTCGATAGCGATGCCTCGTTCGAGGACGTCAAACGCGTCATCGACGCCGCCAAGAAGGGCTGCTTCATCGAGCAGATGATGAACCAGCAGAACGATATCGGTCACCGCCTGAAGGTCGGCGACGAGTGGGTCGCGGTCTAGGCGCACGGAACAGCACCCTTAACGGAAACGCCTGATATGATTCGGCTGGCCGCCAATATCACCTATCTGTTCACCGAACTGCCGTTTCTCGACCGGTTCGCCGCGGCCGCCGATCACGGTTTCACCGGTGTGGAAATTCTCGTGCCCTATGAGCACGCGCCCGAAGACATTGCCGCGCGCTTGGCGGCGAATGATCTGGAATGCATTCTGATCAATACGCCCTATGGCGCGGTCGCCGGCGGGCATACCGGTCTCGGCGCGATCCCCGGCCGCGAGGCGGAATTCGCTGCCGACGCACAACGGGCGCTCGACTACGCAAAGGCGATTGGCTGCACCCGTATCCACGCCCTGGCGGGGATGCCCGGCGAACAGTCCGATCCGGCGCGATGCCGCGAAATCTTCGTCGATAATCTTCAGGCGATGGGTGAACAGGCCGCGGACGAGGG
>JABDJY010000283.1 GCA_013003285.1 Alphaproteobacteria bacterium
CCACCGAAGAGCCTAGTGCGTTGCCGGTTCCGATCACTGCTTTGGTCTTGCCCGATCCCACGGCAACGTTGGAAGAGTTGCAGCAGACTGTCCCCGCCGATACGGCAGCCGATACCACCGGCGACGCCGCCGTTGAAACAATTGTCAGTACACCGGCACCGTCCGTCGCGACCCCGGATACGGTACAAGCCGCGCCAGCCGAAATATCGGAAGCGCCCGTATTGGAAACGCCGACACCGACAGAAACCGAATCGGCTCAGATTGCCGCCAGCGTTGCCGAAGCACTACCACAGCCGCCCACACCAGCGCCGGTCGTGGAAACACCAGTGGTTACCGCACCACCACCGCCGCCGCCCGCACCGATCGCGGCTACGGCAACAACACAAGTCGCGTCGTTGCCGAGTATTCCTGCCGAGAGTGCAGAGACCAGCGCCGGCGAATCGGGCCGCACCTATGGAGTGGTTAATCAGGAGGCGCGGGTGATCATCGGCGCCGAAGCCGACAGCTGGGTGCAGGTTCTCGATAACCAGCAGAATGTTGTCTTGACCAGAATGCTGCGTGCCGGCGACCGCTACCTGGTGCCCGACCGCAATGATTTGATCATGTTGACCGGTAATGCCGGTGGATTGGTCATATCCGTCGATGGCGCGCGGGTACCCAAAATCGGGTCTGACGGGGCCATTCTGCATAATGTGCGCCTCGACGTTGAACTGCTGAAGGCGGGCCGGGCGGTCATCCAGTAGGCAAGCTCATCTGTGGCGTCACGCCGCGTCATCTGTGGCTTGATATTTGACAGTGCCGCGCGCATGTTACGGCGCGAATCATCCCCATTATCAAATTATCGTTTCGCCCTAGGAAAAAACGATGAGCGTGCGCCCTTACAGGGATATTGACCGCCGTAATAGCCGCCAGATCTTCGTTGGCGATGTGCCCGTTGGCGGCGATGCGCCGATTACCGTGCAGTCGATGACCAATACGCTGACATCGGATGTTGCTGCGACCGTGGCGCAAATTCGCGAGCTAGAGGTCGCCGGCGCCGACATCGTGCGGGTCTCGTGCCCCGATGAAGACAGCACGGCAGCGCTGAAACACATTCTGCCCGAAGTCACCGTGCCGATCGTCGCCGATATTCATTTCCACTATCGCCGCGCTATCGAGGCTGCCGAGGCCGGCGTCGCCTGCTTGCGCCTGAACCCGGGTAATATCGGCTCGCGCGAACGGGTGCGTGAAGTCGTCAAGGCGGCGCGCGACAATAATTGCTCCATGCGTATTGGGGTCAATGCCGGAAGCCTCGAGCGCGAACTGTTGGATAAGTATGGCGAGCCTTGCCCCGAGGCCTTGGTCGAGAGTGCGCTGAATTCCGTCAAATTGCTCGAAGACGAGGATTTCCGCGAGTTCAAGATATCGGTGAAGGCGTCGGATGTGTTCCTCGCCGTGGCCGCCTATCAGGGTCTGGCCGAGGCGTGCGATTATCCGCTGCATATTGGCATTACCGAGGCGGGCGGTTTACGCACCGGCACGGTTAAATCGTCGATCGGCATGGGCATGTTGCTGTGGGCCGGAATCGGCGATACCATCCGCGTGTCTCTGTCGGCGAACCCGGTCGAGGAAATTAAGGTCGGCTTCGATCTGCTCAAATCGCTCGGCCTGCGTCACCGCGGCGTCAATCTGGTGTCGTGCCCATCGTGCGCGCGCCAGCAGTTCGATGTGATCGCGACCGTGCAGGTCCTGGAAGAACGCCTGGCCCATATCACCACGCCCATGACGGTGTCGGTGATCGGCTGCGTGGTCAACGGTCCGGGTGAGGCGGTGTTGACGGATGTCGGCTTTACCGGCGGCGGTCGCGGCACCCATCAGGTCTATATCGCCGGCCAACCCCATCATCGGCTTAAAGACGCCAGCATCGTCAATCATCTGGTCGAGCTGGTCGAAGCGAAGGCGGCCGAGATCGATGCCGATCTGGACGAAGCTGCCGACGGTCTGTCGTCGGCGGCCGAATAGCTAAGATATTCCGGGAAATTTGTTGTGGCTAAACTGCAGCCCGTGCGCGGCACACGCGACCTGATCGGCGAGGACTCGCGCACCCATCTTCACATCGGCGATCTCGCGCGCGCGACCGCCGGCGGCTATGGCTATACGCCGATCGAAACACCGGTATTCGAATTCACCGAGGTGTTTAAGCGGACCCTCGGCGACACGTCGGACATCGTCACCAAGGAAATGTACACCTTCGAGGATAAGGGCGGCGACAGCCTGACCCTGCGGCCCGAAGGTACCGCGGGCATTGCGCGAGCGGTCCTGTCGGGCGGTCTGCAAAACGAGATGCCGTTGAAATGGTGCTATGCCGGACCGATGTTTCGCCACGAACGGCCGCAAAAGGGCCGGCTGCGGCAATTCCATCAGATCGGCGTTGAACTGATTGGCGTCGCCGATCCGGTGGGCGATATCGAGGTCATCGCGCTGGCCGCGGCGACTTTAGACGCCTTGGGTGTGTTGCCGGCCACCATTTTGGAACTCAACACGCTGGGCGACGGCGAAAGCCGGGCGACCTACCGCACGGCGCTGGTCGGCTATCTGGAGGGTTTCCGCGATCGTTTATCGGAAGACAGCCAGCAGCGTCTCGACCGCAATCCGCTACGGATACTCGATTCGAAGGACAAGGGAGATCAGGCGATCGTCGCCGACGCGCCATCTTTCAGCGATTACCTCACGCCAGAGGCACAGGCATTTTTCGACTCGGTGCGCGGCGGCCTTGACGATCTGGGCATCGCTTACCAACTGAACCCACGGTTGGTGCGCGGCCTCGACTATTATTGCCACACGGCTTTTGAGTTCACGACCGACCAGCTTGGCGCACAAGGAACCGTGCTGGCCGGCGGGCGCTATGACGGATTGATCGAGATGATGGGTGGTCAGCCGACCCCCGGCGTTGGATGGGCTGCCGGCATCGAGCGGCTGGCCATGTTGACCGGTCCGGCGCCGGCCGGCGCGCGGGCCATATCAGTCATTGGCATCGGCGACGCCGGTGAGAAAGCGGCGGCCCAAGTGGCGCAAGACCTTCGCCAAGCGGGTTTCACGGTCGAGCTGAATTACCGGGGCGGGCTGAAGCGCGGGCTCAAGCGGGCCGACAAGATTGGGGCGGCGGCAGCGGTGTTTCTCGGCGATGACGAATTGGCCCGTGACGGCGTGACGGTGCGAAACCTGGACGACGGATCGCAGAGCGATGTGACCCTGGCGGGGCTGAAAGATCATTTGGCGGCGTACCGTTAGCGACCGGTACCGCCTGACCACCCTACCGCGACGGCGCGGTAGACGAAGCCCACGACATAAGCCACGCCCGAAACTGCGCCCAAACCGCGCATGGTGGAGACTACGAGCCCATGAGCCTCGACGAAAAACTCGATCGCGTTGCCGATCGGCACAGGGAACTGGAACGCCTGCTATCGGAGGCCGATATGTCGGATTCGCAGGCCTATGGAAAGCTATCGAAGGAATATTCCGATCTAACCCCGGTGGTGCAATCCATCGGCGCCCTGCGCGATCTGCGCAGTGAAATCGCGGATCTCGACCTGTTGCTCGGGGACAGCGACACCGACAAAGAAATGCGCGAGATGGCCGAGGCCGAACTGCAGGACCTGAAGGCGCGTGTACCCGAGATCGAGCAGCAGTTGCAGTTCATGTTGCTGCCGAAAGACGAGGCGGATGCCCGCAACGCTATTCTGGAAATTCGCGCCGGTACCGGTGGCGATGAGGCCGGGTTGTTCGCCGCGGATTTGTTCCGCATGTACCAGCGTTACGCCGATTTGCGCGGCTGGAAAGTCGAGATAATGAGTGCCAGCAACACCGGTATCGGCGGTTACAAGGAAATCATTGCCAGCATCAGCGGGCGCGATGTGTTTGCCCGACTCAAATTCGAATCCGGTGTTCACCGGGTGCAGCGGGTGCCGGAGACCGAGAGCAGCGGGCGCATTCATACTTCCGCGGCCACCGTCGCCGTTCTGCCCGAAGCCGAGGATGTGGACATCGATATCGCCGACACCGATTTGCGGATCGACACCTACCGCGCGTCGGGTCCGGGAGGGCAGTCGGTCAACACCACCGACAGCGCGATCCGGATCACCCATCTACCGACCGGGCTCGTCGTCACCCAGCAGGATGAGAAGTCGCAGCATAAGAACCGGGCCAAGGCGATGCGGGTGTTGCGGGCGCGATTGTATGAGTATGAACGCCAGATTCAGCAGGACGCCCGCGCCGCCGACCGGCGCGGTCAGATCGGGTCCGGCGACCGGTCTGAAAGAATTCGCACCTATAATTTTCCGCAAGGCCGCATCACCGACCATCGTATCGGGCTGACCCTGCATAAGCTGGAGAAGGTGCTCAACGGTGAGGGATTGGACGAAATTGTCGATGCCCTCACGACCGAAGATCAAGCCACACGATTGGCCCAGGACGCCTAGCATGACGGTCGCGGCCGAGATCATAAATATCGGTGACGATGTAGCGACGGCATTGGACACCATTGCCGATCTTCTGAAAGATGCCGGCATCGATACGGCTCGGCTCGATGCAAGTTTGCTTGTCGGTGCGGCGACCGGCGAAAGCGCGGCCGGATTGATCGCTCGGCCCGAGCGGCGGCTGTCGGCGCAGGAGAGCGATCTTCTGTCCGCCATGACCGCGCGGCGCTGCGCCCGCGAGCCCATGGCCCAGATTCTCGGCAGCCGCGAGTTCTGGTCGCTCGACTTCGACGTTTCCGCTGACGTGCTGACGCCGCGGCCCGATTCCGAAACGCTCATCGAAGCCGCAGGCCAACACGCACCGGCGACGGGCCAACCGTTTCGTATACTCGATTTGGGAACCGGTTCAGGTTGCTTGTTACTGGCGCTGCTGCACCAATACCCGGCGGCCTCCGGCGTTGGGGTTGATATCAGCCCGGCTGCGATCGCCATGGCGGGTCGTAACGCGGAACGATTGGGGCTCGACGTTCGATCCTCATTCATGGTCGGCGATTGGACCGCGTCCATAGCCGAGCGATTCGATATTGTTGTGAGTAATCCGCCCTATATCGCAAGCCATGAAATTGAGGGCCTTGAGCCCGAGGTCGCGCGCTATGAGCCGCGCGGCGCACTAGATGGCGGCGGTGACGGATTGGACGCCTATCGGACCCTGTTGCCGTTAATGTCTGAGGTTTTGGCGCCCGACGGGACAGCATTGTTTGAGATGGGGGCCGGTCAAGGCGAAGCGGTAAGTTCGTTAGCGCAGGCGTGCGGCCTGGCCGTCGAGGGTTTACGGGCCGATCTCGCCGGTATTCCCCGTGTGGCTATAATACGTCAACGGTAGATTAGTTGCCGTTTTTGGAAAAAAAAGCTTGGAATATGGGCTCGACTTTCCTAGGGTGGGGATGGTTTGCACGACAAAAATGTTTATGTGATCACAATCTATTAAGCATTTGCGTCGAGGGTGAACTCCCCGAATAGACTGGCCGCACTCCACTCCACCGCAAGGGGTGAGCGGCTTTTAGCTCGGTCTGTAGATTGGGCGTAAGACGGGTAAGTCGTGAAAACGGCCACCGTCTAGCGGTATTAATTCCGGACTACTGGAGCTATGCGACAAAATCCGAACTCACGACGGTCACGAGGCCGCGGCAATAGAAAGCCGGGCAACTCCCGCAACCAGATTTTCGACAGTAATGGTCCGGGCGCCCGCGTTCGAGGCAACTCGGCGCAGATCTATGAAAAATATCAGCAGCTAGCGCGAGACGCATCGTCGAGTGGCGACCGGGTCGCGGCTGAGGGATTTTATCAGCACGCCGAACATTACTACCGGCTGATGGAGGCCGCTGGCCTCAATCGCGAGGGCAACCCGCAAGAACAGTCGCAGCAGCAACAAGGCGATGACACGCCTAAAAATGGCAATGTGGCGCCCAACGGCGAAGCTGCCGTTGCCGCCGAGCCGGCTCCCCAACCAACGCCTCAGCCAGCTTCTCGGCCAACGCCCAAGCCAGCCTCTGAACATGCGCCTGAGAGCGTTGCCGCTCTGATCGAAGCCGTGGAACAGGGCAGTACCGATGGAGCATCGGGCGAAGCGACGAATGGCAGTGGCGGCGACGGAGAAGTTGCGGCCAAGCCAGCGCGTCGATCCCGGACCCGTCGTCCGAATGGATCGGCCAATGGCAGAAACAAGCCGGTCAAAGCCGCCGAAGGGGACGCACCGGAGGACGGTTCGGACAAGCCACCCGAAGATAGTGAGCCTGCAAGCGCCTAAAGCGCCGCCAGAAGTCTTTGCAACCGTTTGATTTAATTTACGAAGCGTTATTTTACGGCGCCTTCGCGTTCGGTTTTGCGTAAGATTTGCACGCCATAATTTGCCCTGCACGGCTTGTGTTGCGGTAAAGCCACACCATATTCAAAGGCGTCGGTTGAGCTACCTCAAAGCAGAAGGTGGACCGGCGGAATACAGGTTTCCTTTGAGCGGATGCCGCTGTTGGGTCCGCCAGTGTGTCTTGCCTCGGATGAGGAAGACGGAAGAGGGGCGATATGAACTTTGAAGCGTTTACCGAACGCGCACGAGGCTTTGTCCAAGCGGCCCATGATATGGCTCAAGGGCGTGCGCACCAGCAATTAACCAGCGAACATCTTCTCAAAGTCCTGCTCGATGACGAGGAAGGGCTGTGCGCCAATTTGATCCGCAACGCCGGCGGTGATCCCGCCGCGGCGGAAAATGCCGTCGATGCGGCGCTCGATAAAAAGCCACGGGTCGAGGGCGACGGCGCCAGCGGCGTCTACATCGCGGCCGAGGCGTCGAAGATCCTGCAATCGGCCCAGGCGATTGCCAAAAAGGCCGGCGACGAGTTTGTCACCGTCGAATGGCTGTTGCTTGCCTTGGCGATGGCGTCGGGCAGCGATGTCGCGAAGATTCTCGCCGATGCCGGGGTCACGCCGCAAAATCTAAACGGCGCCATCGAGGCCTTGCGCCAGGGTCGTACCGCCGACTCTCCGACCGCGGAAAACGCTTATGACGCGCTGAAGAAATATACCCTCGACCTGACCGAGGCGGCGCGCGAGGGCCGGCTCGATCCGGTCATTGGCCGCGACGAGGAAATTCGCCGCACCGTCCAGGTGCTGTCGCGGCGCACCAAGAACAATCCGGTCCTCATCGGTGAACCGGGGGTCGGCAAGACCGCGATCATCGAGGGGCTTGCACTGCGCATCGTCAATGGCGATGTGCCGGAAAGCCTGCGTGACAAGAGCTTGCTGTCGCTTGATATGGGTGCGCTGATTGCCGGCGCGAAGTTTCGCGGCGAATTTGAAGAACGGCTGAAAGCTGTTCTCGAGGAAATCGGCGCCGCCGCCGGGGAGATCGTTCTGTTCATCGACGAGATGCACACCATTGTGGGCGCCGGCGCGGCGGAAGGCTCGATGGACGCCTCGAACATGCTGAAGCCCGCCTTGGCGCGCGGCGAGCTGCATTGCGTGGGCGCCACAACACTGGATGAATATCGCAAGCATGTCGAGAAAGACGCCGCTCTGGCGCGCCGCTTCCAGCCGGTGTTCGTGGCCGAACCGACGGTCGAAGACACGATCTCGATCCTGCGTGGCTTGAAGGAGAAATACGAACTCCATCACGGGGTGCGCATCACCGATAGCGCGCTGGTCGCCGCCGCGACCATGTCCAATCGTTACATCTCCGACCGGTTCCTGCCCGACAAAGCCATCGACCTCATGGACGAGGCGGCGTCGCGTCTGCGTATGGAAGTTGATTCCAAGCCCGAAGAGATCGACGAACTCGACCGGCGCATCATCCAGATGAAAATCGAACGCGAGGCGTTGAAGAAAGAATCCGACACCGCCTCGAAAGACCGCCTGGAAGCACTGGAAGTCGAACTGTCTGAGTTGGAAGGCCGTTCCGCCGATATGACATCGGTGTGGCAGGCCGAGCGGGAAATCCTTGCTGGCTCGCAGAAGATCAAGGAAGAGTTGGATCGGGCGCGTCAACAGCTTGAGATCGCCCAGCGCGAGGGAAAGCTCGAGGAAGCCGGAGAGCTCGCCTATAGCGTCATCCCCGATCTGGAAAGCAAGCTCGGCGAAACCGAACAGGATTCCGGCGACCGCGCGCTTGAGGAAGAGGTCAAAGAGAACGACATCGCCTCGATCGTCTCCCGCTGGACCGGCATCCCGGTCGATAAGATGCTCGAAGGCGAGCGCGATAAACTGCTGCATATGGAGTCAGCGCTCGGCGCCCGGGTGATCGGTCAGGAGGAGGCCATCACGGCCATCTCGAACGCCGTGCGCCGCGCCCGTGCCGGCTTGCAGGATCCCGACCGGCCGATCGGCTCGTTCCTGTTCCTCGGTCCCACCGGGGTCGGCAAGACCGAACTGACCAAGGCGCTGGCTGAGTTCATGTTCGACGACGAGCAGGCGATGGTCCGCATCGACATGTCGGAGTTCATGGAAAAGCATGCCGTTGCCCGGCTGATCGGCGCCCCGCCAGGCTATGTCGGCTATGAGGAGGGCGGTGTTCTCACCGAGGCGGTTCGCCGCCGGCCCTATCAAGTGGTGCTGTTCGACGAGGTCGAGAAGGCGCATCCCGATGCCTTCAACATCCTGCTGCAGGTACTCGACGATGGCCGGTTGACCGACGGTCACGGCCGGACCGTCGATTTCAAGAACACGCTGATCATCATGACGTCCAATCTGGGCGGCGATTTTCTGGCCGAACAGCCGGAAGGCGAGGATAGCGACGCGGTACGTGACCAGGTAATGGCCGTGGTGCGCGGCGCGTTCCGGCCGGAGTTTCTGAACCGGTTGGACGAGACATTGCTGTTCCATCGCCTCACGCGGGCGCAGATGGGCGGTATCGTCGATATTCAACTGGAACGGCTGCGGGCGCTGTTGGCGGAGCGCAAAGTGACGCTAGAGCTCGACGCGGCCGCCCGCGAATGGCTGGCCAATGCCGGTTACGATCCGGTTTACGGCGCCCGCCCCTTGAAGCGTGTCATCCAGCGTGGATTGCAGAACCAGCTGGCGAGTCTACTGCTCGAAGGCCGCATCAACGAGGGCGATACGGTGCATGTGAGCACCGATGCCGAGGGTCTGGTGGTCAATGGCGAGGCGATTCACGCCGAAGCTGCCGAGTAGCGCATTAACCAAGAAACCCTAGCACCGCCGCGGGAGAGCGATCTCTCGCGGCGGTGTTATGTTTTTCGGGGGAATAAAACCCTGCCGGCCCTGTTTATGAACTGCCTAGGCAGACTAAACGGTGGGTCGGCGGGGCGATCCGGTTCCGCATGTTATGTGCGGGATCCGCCTCGCCGTCTCGTTAGAAATAGCCGTCTAAATCTGTCCATGCCGGTAGAAAGCTTTCGGCCACAAAAATATGTCCGGAGACCGGCGGGCGAGAGATAAGAAACCGGGTGACATAGGGGGTCGCCGGGTTCAAAAATGTATGGACGGTGGTACAACCCGAGTGCCGCCGGGGCGGCGCCGCTCCCCCCAACGCGACGCCGCCCTCCATACGATTTGGGGAAGGGGACGATTTTGTCGCGGAAGTTCGACCTGGTTGAACCGCATATACCCAGCCTTCGCCGCTACGCGATGGTGCTTTTGCGGTACGACGAAGACCGGTCCGACGATCTCGTCCAGGACTGCCTGGTCCGCGCCATGTCGAAATGGCATTTGTGGCGGCGGCCGGGAAATTTACGCGCGTGGTTGTTTACGATTTTGCACAATATTTATGTCAACGATGTGCAGAAGGCGGCGGCGAGGCCGAATGTGATCGAGTTGCAGGAATATTTACCGGGGATATCGGTTCCCCCCGATCAGGGCGACGGGTTGGCCCTGCGCGAAGTGGCGCAGTCGGTGCAGCGATTGCCGGAGGATCAGCGGCAGGTGCTGTTGCTGATCGGCCTGGAAGGTTTCAGCTACCAGGAGGCTGCTGAAATCGCCGGCATTCCGGTGGGGACAGTGATGTCGCGACTGTCGCGCGCCCGGCGCAAGCTGCGCGACATGTTGGAGGATGGTGACAATTCAATCGAGCGGAATGTGACGTGAGTTACTTTGGACCAAAACCTGACGACGCCGAATTGCAGGCCTATGTCGATAGGCAGCTCGACGATGACCGTCGCGCCCAGATCGAAAATTGGCTTGAGGAAAATCCCGAGGATGCTGCGGCTCTGGCTCACTATCAGGCGCAGAATCAGGCGCTCCACGATGCGTTCGAGCCGTTGCTGGGGCGTCCGGCAAGCGCGCGGTTCCGCAATCTGGACCGTGTGCGGGTGAATACGTCGCGTATCTGGCAGGTCGCGGCGCTGATCGCGCTGATCGTCGGCGCCGGTGGTGGATGGGGCGCCAACGAGTATTTCCGCGCCGGACCCAACGCCGAGCTGGCGCTGGCGCGTGATGCTGTGGTCGCCCATCGGACATTTGAAATCGAAGTACGCCACGCCGTCGAAGTTCCGGCTAACGAAGAAAAGCATTTGGTTGCCTGGTTGTCGAAACGGTTGGAAGCACCGGTGAACCCGCCTGATCTGACGGTCGGTGGTTTCCGCTTGGTCGGCGGACGTCTGCTGCCGACAGCGACGGGACCGGCGGCGCAGTTCATGTACGACAATAAGGAAGGCGCCCGGCTGACGCTGTATGTCGAGAAGAACCGGACCGGTGATGAAACCTCATTCCGATTTGTCGAAGAGGATGAAGTCTCGGCTTTCTATTGGAAGGATGGGCCGCTGGCCTATGCGCTGATCGGTCGGGCCGGACGCGAGCAGCTTCTATCCTTGGCGCGCACCACCTACAGCCAGATCAATCCTTAGAAACGCGGTCGGATACGCGGACTATTGTTCGTCCGCGCTGTTTTCCACCAGACGCGTGCCGGCGTCACGCAATTGCGTATATTCCACATCCCGGGCGTCGCGCATTGCGATAAACTTCTTCAACTCCGCGCCCTTCAGTTTCTCGCCGCTGGGGATACGGACCGAACGGGGGTTGATCTGGCGGCCGTTGCGCAGAACTTCGTAATGCAGATGGGGGCCGGTCGAGCGGCCCGTCGTGCCGATATAACCGATCACCTGGCCCTGCTTCACGCGTGCACCCTTGCGGGTTTTGCGCGCGAATTTCGATAGATGCGCGTAGGCGGTCTGGAACGTGCCGTTGTGACGAATACGAATATAGTTGCCATAGCCTCCATTGCGGCCGGCTTGGACGATGGTGCCGTTACCGGCGGCGTAGATCGGCGTACCCGTGGGCGCCGCGAAGTCGACACCGGCATGCATGCGGGTGTAGCCGAGAATAGGATGTTTGCGCTTGCCGAAGCGTGACGACAGCCGCGCGCCATCGACCGGCGTGCGCATCAGCGTTTTGCGCACGCTATTGCCCTTCGAATTGAAGTAATCCAGGTTTCCGGCGGTGGTCTCGTAGCGATAGAGCGGCGTCTCGGTGTCGCGCAGCGTTAGCTTTGCATAAAAGATCTCGCCTTCATGAACGACATCGCCATTCTCGCCGCGGAACTGTTCGAACATCAACTCGAATTTGTCGCCTTGCCAAATGTCGCGCTGGAAGTCGATATCGAAACTATAGATGCGAATCAGCTCGGCCAGCACGCGCGCCGGTATGCCGGCGTCACGGGCGGCGACGAACAGGCTCGACTCGATTTGTCCCGACGCCGTCACGACTTCGCGTGTCAGCGGACGTTCAACTTCGTTAGCGTTATATTCGCCTTCTTCGTTGCGGCTGACATCGATGAGCTTGTCGTAGGACACCGGAATGGTCAGGCGGGCGAGCACATAATTGGGGTTGTCTTCGGCTTCAGTCTCGGCGTTCTCCACCGATCGGATGGTGCCGGGACCGAAGGTGATTTGTAGCTCATCGCCGACGTTTAAATCGCGCCGCGGGTCGTAACTGCCCTTGAGCGATTGGATCGCGGCATGGGCGACCGTGCGCTCGGCGCCGGCGCGGATCAGGACGCCCATCAAATTGTCGCCACTTTCGACCGCAACAACGCGCGTAATCGGCGCTGGTGGTTGAGGTTCGGTTTCGGCTTCCCAACTCGCCAGAGTAAGAACCTGAGCGAAACCGTCGACTTGTATGTCGATTTCACTGGGCGGAACCGCGGCGCTTTGTCCAGCGAAGAAGCCGCTGACAAACGCCGTGGCCGGAACGGCAACGGCTATGGCCAGCCCAAGGGCGATCGTGCGGGGTTTGAACAACCAGCCGTTTTTACTCTCTTGGCCCATCTACAATCCTAGTTCGAACTCATCATGGGTGCCGCGCGATTCGACAGAATGGCAGAACATGCGCAACGGCGATTCTCATGTCAATCAATGATTTCAACGGTTTGCGTCAAGAAACCGTTAAGGCGCGCCAGTTTTTAGGTTGGTTTGTCAGCAACTGCGATCTCGATCCGGGGGTAATACATTACCAGTGTTAGCGCCCGCACGACCATGAAAATCATCACCGATAGCCACAGGCCGTGATTTCCGAGTGGGCCGGGCAATATTAGCATCGCCACAACATACAAAGCTACCGATGCTAGCATGGCGTTTCGCATCTCCGCCGAGCGGGTCGCGCCGATGAATATCCCGTCCAGTTGATAGGCCCAAACCGATAGCAGTGGCGAGGCGATGACCCATATCAGATAGGTCGACGAAAAGGCGCGCAGTTCGGCGATGTCGGTGAAAGCGCGGATGATCGCCGGTCCGATAGCGGCGTAGATGATCGTATAGGCACCGGCGACAATCACCGCCATCACGGTCGCAGCGGCGATGCAGCGCCGAAAGGCACGCCGGTCGCGGGCGCCGACGGCTTCACCCACCAGCGCCGACGTCGCATGCGCGAAGCCGTCCAGACCGTGGGCCAGGAAGGTTTGAAAATTCATCAGAATGGCGTTTGCCGCCAACACCGTGGTGCCCAATTTTGCGCCGGTCCAGGTGAGCAGCGACCAGGCGAAAATCATTGCCAGAGTGCGCAGAAAAATATCGCGGTTCACGCGAAATAATTCGGCGAGGGCCGTGGCATCGAGAATTTTGGCGCGTTGCCATTTGCCGCCAATGACGCGGAGATGGCGCAGCACCAACACCAAGCCCAAAATCGCGCCGCCATATTGCGCGATGACCGTCGCCAAGGCAACGCCCTCGATCCCCCAACCCAGGCCGAGCACGAACCACAGATCGAGGACGATGTTCAGACCGTTGATCAAGACCTGGACGACCAGCGCGGTGCGCACATATTGCATGCCCAACAACCAGCCCAACAGGCCGTAATTGGCCAGGGTCGCGGGGGCGTCCCAGATCCGTAAATTGAAATAGGCGCCGGCCAGTTGTTCCACCTGGGGGGCGCCATCGATAATCGCCAGCGCGCCGAGCCGCACCGGGGTCTGCAGCGCGAGAATGACCAGTGCCAATGTCAAGCCGACGAGCAGGGCGCGGGCCACGACGGCGCGAATTTCAGCGCTGTCGCCGCTGCCTCTGGCCTGGGCGGCGAAACCGACCGTGCCCATGTTCAAAAAGCCGAAGCCCCAATAGACGAAACTGAAAATCATCGCGCCGACGGCGACGGCGCCCACATAGGCGGCGTCGGGTAGATGTCCCATCATCGCGGTGTCGACGGCACCGAGCATGGGC
>JABDJY010000296.1 GCA_013003285.1 Alphaproteobacteria bacterium
GTTGAGCTCGGCGGTGATGGCTTCCTTGTCGAGGCCGGCTTCCTGGATATCGAAATCGAGGCGGCCTTTGGCGTCGCCCACCTGGCCGCCGGTCACCGGATAGGGC
Organism: Alphaproteobacteria bacterium; assembly: GCA_013003285.1. Taxonomy (GTDB): domain Bacteria; phylum Pseudomonadota; class Alphaproteobacteria; order UBA6615; family UBA6615; genus JABDJY01. Next base: position 107 of record JABDJY010000296.1, read on the forward strand.
AGCACGGCGGAGAGAAGGTGCAGGCAGGTATGGACGCGCATATGGCGGTGGCGGCGCTGCCAATCCAGATCCACGGTGACGCGATCGCCGACGATTGGTGTTGGGCTGCCCTCGGCGGGCACATGAAAGATGGCGTCGTCGCCATCTTCCGAGCCGCCTTTGACGGTGGTGGCAATGGTGATTTCGCCGCCGCCGGATAGTTTCAGCACACCGCTGTCGCCGGGCTGTCCGCCGCCCCTGGGATAGAACAATGTACGATCAAGGATAATGCCGCCGCGGTCGTTCACGGCGACGATCTGCGCATCGCAGGTGCGCGTATAGGGTTCGCTGCGAAATAGCGGCTCGCTTGTCATGCCTTCTATTTAACAAGCCAGGCCGGCAAAGGCAGTCCCTTTTCTTTTAAAAATTCGATGTTGAAGATCTTCGAGGCATAGCGGTGGGCGCCGTCGCACAAGACCGTGACGACGGTATGGCCCGGTCCCAGATCTTTGGCCATGCGAATGGCGCCGGCGACATTGACCCCGCTCGAGGTGCCGAGGCTGAGGCCCTCATGGGTGATCAGATCGTAGAGCACTGGTAGCATTTCTTCGTCGGGGATCTGGTAGGGCATATCGACGACGGCGCCTTCCAGATTCGCCGTGATCCGGCCCTGGCCGATGCCTTCGGTGATCGAGGATCCCTCGGACTTCAATTCGCCGTTGACGTAGTAGTTATAAATCGCCGCGCCCATGGGGTCGGCAAGACCGATTTTGACGTCCGGGTTTTGCTCTTTCAGATAAGAACCAACGCCGGCCAAGGTGCCGCCGGTGCCGACGGCACAGATGAAGCCGTCGAGGCTACCGTCGGTCTGCTGCCAGATCTCCGGGCCGGTGGTCTCATAATGACCGCGCCGGTTGGCAATATTGTCGAACTGGTTGGCCCAGATGGCGCCGTTGGGTTCCTTCTTGTTCAATTCGGCGGCCAGACGGCCGGAATATTTGATGTAGTTATTGTCGTCGCGATAGGGCTTGGCCGGCACCTCGATCAGCTCCGCACCTGCCTGGAGCAGGGCGTCCTTCTTCTCCTGGGTCTGGGTTTCCGGAATGACGATGACCGTACGATAGCCACGGGCATTGGCCACATGGGCGAGGCCGATCCCGGTGTTACCCGCCGTGCCCTCAACGATCACACCGCCGGGCTTGAGAGTGCCGTCTTCCTCGGCGTCCCTGATGATCGCCAGGGCGGCGCGGTCCTTGACCGAGCCCGCCGGATTGAGGAATTCAGCCTTGCCGAGGATGTTGCAGCCGGTCTCTTCGGACGGGCCGGACAGGCGGATGAGGGGCGTATTGCCGATTGAGCCGACAATGCCATCGCGAAAATCCATTGTACTACCTTTATATGTAGTTTTTGATTATTTACAGCGCGCGCAGACTAACTATCGCGAGATAGGCCTGCAAGGCCTTGGGTCAATGGATTATATGAATGCGGACTATACCAATGCGCGGCCCGGCGGCCTCACCCCGCCGCGCATTTACCTCCGCGAAACCGAAGGTTGTTAGCGGACGCGGTTCTCCGGTCCACGGCCGCGGAAGCCGTCGATAAAAAACGACGCCCGCACATCCATTTTGTCGAGTTCCAGACGGTGCTGCCAGGCGGTCATCACGATGCGTTCGCCAAGACCTTCCTTGCGTAGGGCGATGACGCCGTCCCATACACCGTCAAACTGGTCGGTCCAGCCGCGGATCAGGTTCATCGCGGCGTCAGACGGCTCATCATAATAAATGATGATATTGCCGTGTTCCATGGAGTGGACTAGCCGCTCGGGGGGCAGTTCATCATTGTAAAAACCCGGCGGGATCGGCGACGGATTGTGGGGGCCCGACGTCGGAAACTCGGTGCCGTAGGGAACTTCCCCCTCGACATGCTGGCGGCCAAGCGATTCCTCGCGCTGAATGTCCCGGTAGGCGGGGTGATTGGCATCATATTGAAACAGCGTATCGCGGCCCTCGCCATGGGCTTGGGCGTGTGCCTCCGTTGTGGGCCAGGCGACGAGCAAACCGAGGGCAAGCAGCAAAATCGGCAAAATACGTAAAACCATTCCTGTTCTCCGTTGGCGTTCCAAACGCGCCAATTGAAAGTGCGATCGTAATTTGGGCCGGATCATAACGGTCTGGCGGGCATCAGGCCAAGACGAACTGGTTGCAAATTATGGTGTTCGATAAATACCGCTTTTTCGCCTGGGCCCGCATCTTCATGTAACCTTCCGCCAGTCCTCTCAGAACCAAGTTTGTTGGAGCTTATAATGAAAACCGAAAAAGTGGCGTTTCCGGGGCATTCGGGTGAAACCTTGGCGGCGCGCCTCGACGGCCCCGACACCCCGCCGCGCGCCTACGCCCTATTCGCCCATTGTTTCACCTGCACCAAGGATATTTTTGCCGCGTCGCAGATCGCGCGGTCGCTGGCCGAGGCCGGCGTGGCGGTGCTGCGGTTCGATTTTACCGGTCTGGGCCATAGCGACGGCGAATTCGCCAATACCAATTTCTCGTCCAACGTCGAGGATTTGACCGCTGCGGCCGATTACCTGCGCGATAATTATGCCGCCCCGGCGCTGTTGATCGGCCATAGTCTGGGCGGCGCGGCGGTTCTGGCCGCGGCCGGCGATATTCCCGAATGTAAGGCGGTGGCGACGATCGGCGCGCCGGCCGATCCCGGCCATGTGGCGCATCTGTTCGGCGATCATGCCGCGACTATCGAGACCGAGGGGGAAGCCGAGGTCTCAATCGGTGGCCGGCCGTTTCGGGTGCAGAAACATTTCCTCGACGATATCCGCGAACAAACCCTCGACGACCGCATCGCCAATTTGCGCAAAGCGTTGTTGGTGTTGCACAGCCCCTACGACAAGATTGTCGGTATCGACAGCGCAGCGGCAATCTTCGCCGCGGCGAAACATCCGAAGAGTTTTATTTCGCTCGACACCGCCGACCATCTGCTGTCCCGGCGCGCCGATGCGGTCTATGCCGCCACCGCCCTGGCTGGCTGGGCGAGCCGTTATCTGCCGGCCGAAGAAGTCGATGATGCGCCCGGCGTAACGGCGGGCGAGGGTGAGGTCGTGGTTGGCGAGACCGGCGAAAACCCGTTTGCCCAGGCCATCGCCGCCGGGCCACACCGCCTGCGCGCCGACGAACCGCCGCGGGTCGGCGGCGGCGATACCGGACCGACGCCCTATGGCCTATTACTCGCCGGGCTCGGCGCCTGCACGTCGATGACCCTGCGCATGTACGCCAACCGCAAAAAGCTACCGTTGGAGCGGGTGGTGGTGCGTCTGCGCCACGACAAGATCCACGCCGAAGACTGCGCCGCGTGCGAGACCAATGTCGGTAAGATCGACCGCATCGATCGGGTCATCGAACTCACCGGCGACCTCGACGAGGCCGCCCGTCAGCGGCTGCTCGAGATTGCCGACAAATGCCCGGTTCACCGCACCTTGGAGAGTGAGAATCTGATCGTGACCGAACTGGCGCGTTAGAAATTGTAAGGGGCGACGGTTGACAGATATGGCGGAAGCCCTGCTTATTATTGAAATCATTCAATAAAATTTACTTGATTTGGCTCGCGCGTGCGCCGTCTGGCAGCATGTCGCGGACTAAAGGGAGAGGAAATCAATCATGAAATTTGTAACATCGAGTATCGCTGTGCTTGCTGCGGTCATCGGGCTGAGCTTCGCCCCGGCGCCGGCCCATGCGCAAAGTTGCGGCAGCGTGACCATTGCCGATATGAACTGGAGCTCTGCCACCTTCATGGCGGCGCTCGACCGTTTTATTCTCGACCATGGCTATGGCTGCGATGCCTCGGTAGTGCCCGGCGATACCATGCCAACCGGCACGTCGATGATGGAAAAGGGCGAGCCGGATGTGGCGCCTGAGTTATGGACCAACTCTTTCAAAGAGGCGCTCGATCTGGGCGTCAAGGAAGGCCGATTGCTGATCGCGGGCAAGTCATTATCCGACGGCGGCGAGGAAGGCTTCTGGGTGCCGAAATATCTTGTCGATAAGGATCCGTCGCTGGCGACGATCGAGGGTGTCATCGCCAACGCCAAAATGTTCAAGCATCCGGAAGATCCAAAAAGCTCGATGTTCATGGGCTGCCCGGCAGGTTGGAACTGCCAGATCTCCGCTGGCAACCTATTCAACGCGCTGGATCTGAAAGACGCCGGGTTCGATATGGTCGACCCGGGATCGGGTGCTGGCCTCGCCGGTGCAATTGAGAAAGCCTACAACCGAGAAGAGCCATGGTTCGGCTATTACTGGTCGCCGACCGCGTTGCTCGGCCGGTTCGAGATGGTCAAGGTAGATTTCGGCACTGGCATTGACACCGAGCACTTTCAGGACTGCATTTCTCAGAAGGAATGCGAGAATCCGAAACCCACGATGTATCCGCAATCGCCGGTGCAGACCGTCGTGGCGTCCGGCTTCGCCAAACGGGTGCCGGAGGCTTTTGCCTATCTGCAGCGCCGCTCGTTCACCAATGCCTTCATGAACGGTTTCCTGGCCTGGATGGATGAAAACCAGGCGGACGGCGAGACCGCGGCGATCCACTTCCTGCAGACCGAAGAGGATGTCTGGACCCAATGGGTGTCCGCCGAGGTCGCGGCCAAGGTACGGTCGTCCGTCGCCAGCATGTAACCACCGCTTTCCCGTCCGGCCGCCGAACCTGGCCCAAGCCTACGCGCCGGACGGGATTGGCGTGCCCGCGGTCATCTCTGACCGCGCTTAATAACGGGATGGGAAGCGATGCCTTCTTGGTTGACTGAGTTCCCGCAGCTCGACCGCACAACGTTGGTCGAATTGCGGCGCGGTCTGGATCAGGCGTACCGCGGTTTCTCGCGTGAATTCGGCGCCGAGATCGAGGCTTTTTTCGATCCGCTGCTGTTCTTCCTGGTGTGGTTCGAGAGGCTGCTGATCAACGCGCCCTGGTGGGTTGTTATCATCGCCGTCTGCGCCCTGGTCTGGTCCCTGACGCGGTCGTGGAAACTGATCGTCGGCGTTGCCATCGCCTTCCTGCTGATCGGGTTCTTCGGTATGTGGGAGGACACGATGAGCACCCTGGCGATCATCACCGTGTGTACCCTGGTCTCGATCGTGCTCGGCGTTCCCATTGGCATACTGATGGCCCGCTCCAACCGGGTGCAGATGTTCTTCATGCCGATCCTCGATGTCATGCAAACCATGCCGGCCTTCGTCTATCTGATCCCGGTGGTCATGCTGCTCGGTATCGGCAAAGTGCCGGGTGTCCTTGCGGTCGTCATCTATGCCATTCCGCCGGTGATCCGGCTGACCAATCTGGGCATCCGCCTGGTCGATAGAGAGGTGCTGGAAGCGGCCGACGCGTTCGGCGCCAGTGCGTGGCAGCGTCTTGTCCGCGTGCAAGTGCCGTTGGCGATGCCGACCATCATGGCGGGGGTCAACCAAACCATTATGATGGCGCTGGCCATGGTGGTGATCGCCGCGATGATCGGGGTGAAGGGGCTTGGCCAGCCGGTGTTGCAGTCGATCACCAACCAATATTTCACCCAAGGGCTGCTCAACGGCTTGGCGATCGTGGCGCTCGCCATCGTCTTCGACCGGGTGTCGCAAGCCTATGGTAAGCGCATGCAACAACATCGCGGTAGCGCCATTCATGGCTGATCCAAAGATCCGTATCGAGGGTCTCTATAAAATATTCGGGCCTAACCCGGCAGCGGCGATCGAACTGGTGCGCCAGGGTGTCTCCAAGCAGGAGATGCTCGATGCGAACGACCATGTGGTCGGCTTGAAGGACATCAATCTCGATATGGCCGGCCAGTCGATCCAGGTGGTCATGGGGTTGTCCGGTTCGGGTAAGTCGACCCTCATTCGCCATATCAATCGCCTGATCGAGCCGACCGCCGGGCGGGTTCTGATCGACGGTCAGGATGTGGCGCAGATGTCGAAAGACGAGCTGCGTGACTTTCGCCGTCACCAGGCGTCGATGGTATTTCAGCGGTTTGCCCTGTTGCCGCACCGCACGGTTGCCCAGAATGTTGCCTTTGGTCTCAATATCCAGGGTCTCGACAGCGGCGAAGTCGATGCTCGGGTGGCGCGTTGGATCGAGCGTATTGGCCTCGGCGGTTATGAAAATCATTATCCCGGCCATCTTTCGGGCGGCATGCAGCAGCGTGTCGGTCTCGGCCGCGCGCTGGCCACCGACGCCGATATTCTGTTGATGGACGAGGCCTTCTCGGCCCTCGACCCGCTGATCCGCTACGATATGCAATCGGTGTTGCTCGATCTACAGGCCGAGCTGAACAAGTCCATCGTGTTTATCACCCACGACTTCGACGAGGCGCTGCGCATCGGCGATTCGATCGCGATTTTGCGCGATGGCGAAGTGGTGCAGCAGGGCGACCCCCAGTCGATCGTCCTCAACCCGGCCGACGATTATGTCACCGATTTCGTCAAGGGCATCAATCGCGGCAAGGTCATCAAGGTGGCGACGATCATGCGGCCAGCGACCGATGATACCGAAGGACCGAAGGTCGATGGCGACATGCTGCTCGAGGATGTGGCGCGCCTTATGACCCGCGAGGATACCGGCTGGGCGCGCGTCGTCGGAGCCTCGGGCGCGGTCATCGGGGTGGTGAGTACTGCCGATGTGATGGGATCGATGGTGCGTCTGGCAAACGACGACGACACCGCCGAGGCGGCGCAGTAGCCCAGCGGGCGAGTAGGCCAACGCGCCGGCCAATAGAGCATAGACGTTAGTGAAAATCCCGCGAGGCGATGCGGATATGGTTGTCGCGCGGATGACGCCTGGGGTTGGCCGGCGCCAGGCGTTTCGGCCTAGCTGTTTCAGTGGAACCAACCGCCGCGCCGGTGCCCAGCGCATCGAGATGGTCCGACATATCGATGATCCGCTTGGCGATGACATGGGTGACAATGCCCTCGCGCTGTAGGGTGCCGTCGATGCGTAACAGCCGCGCCGACAGCACGATCTTGCGGAAGCGCGCGAAGGCGTCGGGCCAGACAATGACATTGGCGACGCCGGTATCGTCTTCCAGGGTGACGAAGATCACCCCGTTGGCGCTGCCCGGGCGTTGGCGCACCAGCACCAGCCCGGCCACGGTGACCGCCGCGCCGTTGGCGCATTCGACCAGGGTTTCGTTGCGGGTGACACCGACGCCATCCATGACGCCGCGCAGGAGGGTCAGCGGATGGTTCTTCAGGGACAGGCGCAGGGTCGTGTAATCGTTGGCGACCGCCTCGCCATCGCTTTCTACCGGCAGGGTTACTTTCGGTTCGTTGTCCGCGACAGGCGCGGCCATAGATGGGGGGTGGCGAGTGTCGGCGGCGGCGAATAGCGGCAGCCCCTGGGCGGTTTCGCCGCCATTATGACCGAGCGCGCGGATCGCCCACATGGCCTCGCGCCGGTCGAGGCCTAGCGAGCCGAAGGCATCGGCGTCGGCCAACACCTTCAGCGCCGCCGTAGTCACGCGCGCGCGTCGCCACAGCTCACCGACCGAGCCATAGCCCTTTTCCCGGGCGGCGGAGATTGCCTGGCCGGCCTCTTCCTTC
>JABDJY010000341.1 GCA_013003285.1 Alphaproteobacteria bacterium
CTCCTGCTCGGCGGCGCCGTGGCCGGCGGCCGCTTTGTCGGCGACTGGCCGGGCCTGTCGGAAAGCGCGCTCTATGAAGGCCGCGACGTGCGGCCGACCACCGATTACCGCAGCCTACTGAAAGCCATGCTGCGCGACCGTATGGGCCTCGATGAAGCCTTCCTGGAAGACACGGTCTTCCCCGGCAGCCGGTCGGCGCCGGCGGCGAACGGCCTGTTCCGCTCCGCGTAAGCGGGGGCCTACGCGCCCTCGGTCTCGCTCACATCGAGGGGCTTGTGGGCGCCGTGCTGCGCCTTGTCGCCGGCGGTGCGATTGGATTTCTGGCTTTTTACCGACGCTTCGTTTTGATCCGCCGAAACGCCGATAGGCACATCGCCCTTGATGGTGACCCGCTCCATTCTGCGGCGCTGGGGATAGTAATCATGGATGGCATAGTGCTGAACCGCGCGATTGTCCCAGAACACCAGCGTGTTGGGGCGCCACTGGTGGCGGATCTGATATTCCGGCACCACCGCCTGACGGAACAATTGGTCAAGCAGCGCGCGGCTCTCGCTTTCCTCCATGCCCTTGATCGCCACCGTGAACTGCGGATTAACGAATAGCACCTTCTTACCGGACACCGGATGCAGGCGAACCACCGGGTGGATCGCCGGCGGATAGCGTTCCTCGAATTCGCGCAGCGACCGGCGGCCCTCGGCGTCGTCAGAGAAAAGCTGGCGGAACGGCTTGAAATCATGCACCGCCTCGAGCCCGGAGATAAAATTCTGCATGCGGTCGCTGAGCCCTTCGAAGGCCGCCGACATGCTGGTGAACATGGTGTCGCCGCCGACCTCCGGCACGATCAGCGCGCGCAGCATGGTGCCCATGGGCGGGGCGGCGCGAAAGGTCTCGTCGCTGTGCCAGACATCGGTGCCCCAGGGCGGATTGTCGGCGTCATTGTCGAAGATGATGAGTTCCGGCGCGTCGCTCTCGCTCGGCGCGAAGGGGTGAACCGTCAGCTTGCCGAACCGCCGGGCGAACGCCTTCTGCTGTTCGGTGGTGATGTCCTGGTCGCGGAAGATCAGCAACTGATGATCGGCCAACGCCTGCTCGACTGCGGCGAACATCCCATCGTCCATCGGCTGGGCAAGATCGATACCGCTCACCTCGGCGCCCAAGCTGGCACCGATGCGTTTGGTCTGGAGACTAGTGATTTGACGTTCGCTCATGGTCTCGACTCCCCGCCCCTTATTTCGCCGGTACGGACCCCGGAACACGGCGCAATCGGCTGGCGTAATATTCGTAACCGACCAACACGAGCCCAACCACCACACCGACAATATCAGTATAGATCCCGCCGGCGAACGCTTCAGCCGGAATCAGCGCCAATATGCCGACGATGCCGAAAACACAGCGCATCGGCGCTTCGAGCGGGCGCAGGAAAAATCCGGCGATGGCGATCGAGGTCAACCAAACACCGACGATTGCGGTGGCGATGGTGAAGATGATCACGCCGGTCTCGCCGCGCAGCAACAGCGCCGGCGATATCACGAACAGCAGCGGCACGATGTAGGCCATCCAGCCGAAGCGCACGGCCGACCAACCGGATTTCATGGGGTCGGCCTTGGCCACCCCGGCGGCGGCGAAGGCGGCGATGGCCACCGGCGGCGTGATCATCGACATCATGCCGAAATAGAGCACGTAGAGATGGGCGGCGATGGGCAGCACCCCGACCTCGACCAGCGCCGGGGCTACCAGGGCGGCGAGCAATACATAGACCCCAACGGTCGGCAGCCCCATGCCGAGAATAATACAGACACCGGCAGCAAGAAGGAGCAGGAGGACCAGACTACCTTCGCCAATCGTCACCAGCGCCAGGGTAAGGCTAAAGCCGAGCCCGCTAATCCCCAGCACACCAATCACCACCCCCGCGGCGACAGTGACCAGGATAATGTCGAGCGCCGCATAACCGGCGCCCTCGAACGCCGACAGCATGGTGCGCACGCCGGGCCGCACGCCCTGATAACCGAACAGCAGCGCCAGCACGACAACGACGACGGCGCCGAACAAGGCAGCCAGTTCGGGCGGCTGGTTGAAGTTGAACAGGGCGACGATCAGCACCACGAAGGGCAGCAGAAAATACAGGCCCGACAGGGCACCGCGCCGCGACGGCAGATCCTGATCGGTGACGCCGGCGGCACCCAGTTTGGCGGCTTCCAGATCGGCTTGGATGAAAAGCGCGATGTAATAGATGATCGCCGGCACCAGCGCGGCCAACACCACTTCGGCATAGGGAATTTCCAAAAATTCCGCCATGATGAAGGCGGATGCGCCCATCACCGGCGGCATTAACTGACCGCCGGTGGAGGCCACCGCCTCGATCGCGGCGGCTTTGTGCGCGGGATAGCCGTCGCGCTTGATCATGGGGATGGTGACGATGCCGGTCGCCGCTACATTGGCGACAGCGCTGCCCGATACGGAGCCGAAAAAGCCGGATGCGACGACCGCGATCTTGGCCGACCCGCCGCGGAACCGGCCCATGGCCAAGGTCGCGATATCGGTGAAAAAACGCGACCCGCCGCTCAGATTGAGCAGCTGGCCGAAAAATAGAAAGGCGATGACAATGGTGGTAGCCACGGCCAGGGGCAGGCCCAGCACGCCGTTGACGTCGAGCGCCAGATAGGCCGTGAGCTTCTCCCAATCATTGGGCCGCGCCGCCAGATCGCCTGGCAGATTATGGCCCAGCAGCGCAAAGGCTATGAACGCTATCGCGATAATTGGCAATGTGTTGCCGGTCGCCCGGCGTAATCCTTCCAGCGACAGGATTATTGCGACGGCCCCGGCGGCGACGGCGTCGGGCGGGCGCAACAACACAAGATCCACCAGTCGCTGATATTCCCAGGTCAGATACCCCATCGCGGCAAACCCCAGCGCGGCGAATATCCAGTCGTACCAGGGGACAAATAGCCGTGGCGCACGACGGCGCACCGGAAACACGAGGAAGGCAAGCGGCAGCGCCAGGCTCAACATCGCCGCGTAGAATTGCGCCGGAAAGACCGTCAGTTTGAACCACAATTGGGCGTCCAGCGCCCAGCCGATGGAAAGCAGGGTCAGTAGGACGGCGAACAGTGTCGCACCGACGCGAGCGGCCGGCGACCTGGCATCGCCAGCCGCCCCTGTGCGGGACTCGCTCATATTGAGGTGCCGGATTGCGGCGACCTAATTCGCCTTGGGCGGCCACATCCCCTGTTCTTTGAGATATTTAACCGTGCCCGGGTGCCATTGGATCGGGCCCAGTTCGCTCGCCATCCGGTTCGGATTGAACAGATTGAACACCGGGAACACCGCAGCCATATCCTTCTTATTGTCGTGCATTGCCTTGACCATCTTGTAGACCAGATCGTCCGGCGTTTTCGTGCTGCCCACGACAACGGCGTCATAGGTGATGACGGAGACCGGATCGACAACGCCCACATTGGGTTTGCTGGGTTTCTCCGAGCGCAAATAGGCCGGCGGGAAATGCTTGGCGATGATCGCCCGGTTTTCCGGCGTATCTTCGATGTTAAGCGCGCGGATACCACCGACCGACGCATCGGCCTCACGCACCTTGGGCGCGCCGATGGCAAAGAAGAACGCATCGGCCTTACCCTGGATAAAGGCATTGGCGCCGCCCACCACGTTGGTGACGGGCACCGGAATGATATCGGCCCGCGTCATGCCCGCGGTGGCATATTCGGCATCGAGCAGCGGCGGGATCGTCTTCTGGCTGGCGAAGCCGTCAACGACCCGCTTACCCTTAAGGTCGGCAATCGTCTTGATCGGCGAATCGTTCTTCACAAAAAACGCCACGCGCAGCGGATAGGTGATGGCGACGGCGCGCAAATCTTCATATTTGCGGCCCTCGAACTGCTGCTCGCCGACCACCGCGACGCGCAGCTCTTCGACATTCGATAGGCCGAAGGCGAATTCGCCGGCATCGACGGCGGGCAAATAAACCGTGGCGCTGGCGAAAGGCTGAACGGTTATTTTGATGTCCGTCTTGTCGGTGGCCATTTTCGAGATGGCGGTCGCCGAGGTGTGATAGAGCGAGCCCGGATTGGACGCCGCAAACCCAACGGTCTGCGCCTGCGCGACACTCACCGTAAGCAAGGCGCCGCAGGCGCCGGCGATGATGGTTTTTAGCCGAAGGCTGGTCATTATTTCTCTCCCTCACCAGAGATCTGGTGTTTGCTGGTTTTGTATTGGACGTTTCTGGCAACGAGAATCACGATAAAAATCACGCTAGATGAAGCGCCGCACTAGTCAAGCCAAACGGCCCGCTACTTTGGTAGGATCCGGCTAACGCCCTCCCCTAATCCCGCAAGGCTTCCTTGGAAAATCCGGCGATCTGCTTGTAGCGGTCCGACAATTCGCGCAGATCATCCTGGCTAACATAATCGTCGAGATTGTCGAACGGGCGATCGCCCACCAGCTCCTCGACCTTCATGATGATGACATCGGGCGGGCTCGACCGGTTGGTGCGCACCACATTGGCGGTCGGTCCTATACGCGCTTCCTCATAGGCCTTCAGCGCATCGCGCGGATTATCCATCTGCCGCAAAGACTCGGCCAAGGTGCGGGCGTCGATGACGCCCTGGGCCGCCCCGTTCGAACCGCGCGGATACATCGGATGAGCGGCATCGCCGGCCAGGGTCACCCGGTCGAAGGTCCATTGGTCGAGCGGGTCCTTATCGACCATGGGATATTCGAAAATATCGTCCGATGTGCGGATCATCTCGGCGATGTCGTGCCAGTCGAAATGCCAATCCTGGTAGATATGAAAAAAATCTTCCAGCTTGCCCGGCTTGTTCCAGTCGTTCTGCGGCTGATCGTCCGATTGAAACTCCGTCGTCCAATTGATCAGCTGATTACCTTTGCCGTCGACATTGTCGATGATGGGATAGATGACGATCTTGCCGGTCTGGATAGTGCCGACGCGCATATAGGTGCGTCCGCCGAGCATGGGCTTGCGCACAGATGTGCCCCGCCAGGTGTTAATGCCGGTGAACACCACCGAATCGTCGGGGTAAAGCTGTTTGCGCACGGTCGAATTAACGCCGTCGCAGGCGATCGCGATATCGGCCTGGACCGTCTCGACGGCAGCGCCCGACGATGTCTCGACAAATGAGATCTGTACGGTATCCCCGGTTTGCGCGAAGCCGACGCATTTCCGGTTCACCTGAACGCAGTCCGGACCGAGGCGCTCCACCGCGGCTCGATAGAGAATGCCGTGAAGATGGCCCCGATGGATGGCCACTTCGGGATAATCGTAGCCAGCATATTTGCCGCGGGGCTCGCCGTAGATCAGCTGGCCGAAGCGATTGAAAAACTTGCTCTCCTGGGTCTCGATTCCCGCCTGCAGCAGGTCTCCCTGCAGCCCCAGCGCGGTGAATTCACGCATCGCATGGGGCAGTACGGTGATGCCGACGCCAAGCTCTTTCATCTCCGGCGCGGCCTCATAGACCCGGCACCCGATGCCGCGCTGGTGCAGATTAAGTGCCAACGCCAACCCGGTAATGCCGCCGCCGATAATCGCTATGGACATGTCGCGCTCTTCCGCCGTTTTATGGGACGCTGTAAGCGTTATCATACACACGCACGGACCACTAAAACCAAGGCGCACTGAATTTTAACCGGGGACGAAAATCATGGCGAACGAGACCGACAAAGACAGTTTCACGGCCGACCTCTTCAATTATTGGATTCCGCGCCTCGCCGCCGATGGGGTCGATGTAAACGATGTTCTGACCGTGCGCGCCCGCGTCACTGGATGGGCCGACTGGCCGGCCACCTGGGCCGAAATCGGCGACGATTACCGCACCCTTGCCGCCACCCACCTGGCCGACGGGTACGGTTTAAGCGCCGGTGAGGCGCTAGTCCGCGCCAGTCTGGCGTATCATTGCGGCCAAGTGGTCGCCTTCCATGCGCCGGCGGAAAAGGCCGACCTGCAAGCCCGCAAGGTCGCGGCCTTTCGCGAGGCTGCACCCCTGCTGACCCCACCGGCGGAGCGGCTCGAAATTCCGTTCGGCGATCTAAACTTGCCCGGTTTTCTGCGGGTGCCCACCGGTGTCGGCGCCCCGGTCGCTTGCGCCCTACTGGTCCCCGGCCTGGACTCGACCAAGGAAGATTTCACCACCATCGCCGATATGTGCGCCCGGCGCGGGCTCGCCAGTTTCGCCTTCGACGGCCCGGGCCAGGGCGAGGTGCGCGACGCCGCCCCGCTCGCAGACGGTTATGAGGATTGTATCCTGGCGGCGTTCGAAGCCATCGCCCAACGGCCGGAAATTGACGCGGCCCGTATCGGCACTTTGGGCCGCAGCCTGGGCGGGCTTTACGTGGTGCGCGCCGCCGCCGCCGAGCCGCGCATAGCCGCCACCGTGGTCTTCGGCGGAGCCTATGATTTGAGCGACTTTCCAAACATGCCGGAGCTGATCCGCGACGGCTTCCGCCACGCCACCGGCGGCGCTACCGAAGACGAGGCCATCGCGTTAATGGGCGCGGCCACCCTCGAAGACTGCATCACCCAAGCGCAAACGCCGGTGCTGGTGGTACACGGTAAGCGCGACGCCATCTTTCCCTGGCAGCAGGCAACCCGCATCGTCGACGCGCTGCCCGGCCGCGCCACCCTGATGATGGATGAAGACGGCGTCCATTGCTGCCACAACCACGCCTTCCAATACCGCACCGCCATGGCCGATTGGCTGGCGAAGGTGCTGTAGGAACGTTCTTACTGCGGACGCGGCCCCACCCAGGGCGAATAGCCTTCATAGAATTGTTCGGCCCGGCGGATGGCGGCGTCGGACAGGCGCACGCCGTCGACGGTGACCTTGGTGACGCCGGGTAGCGGCATCAGTTTTTGCCTTATGCCCAACGCGTAAGTGATGGATTTCATGGTGCAGCCGCGGCACGCCCCCTCATATTCGAGAAGCACTTCGCCGTCGGCCGTCACATCGACCAGTGTCACGCCGCCGCCATGGACTTTCAGCAGGGGATCTATCTGGTTGGCTAGCACCGTCTCGACCAGTTCGCGCAAAGGCCCCGGAAACGTATCCCGCGTTTCGGCCGCCTTCATGCCGCGCCCTCCAATTCCGCCTTCTTCGCCGCGATATCGATGCCGAACAGACGCGCCTGATTTTCGCCCAGGATCTTTCGCTTATCCTCCTCCGTGATCTGCGGAAAGCCGTAACGGTCCTGCAACTCGTCATCGATCTCCATGTTCCAGAACCATTCGATGGCCGGTTGCGGATTGCCCAGAAGCGGCGTCTCGGAACCGAACAAAATACGGTCCGAGCCCACATCGCGTAGCAAGCGGCCGATATAGGTCTTGAACTCCCAAGGAGCGACCACGGGCATATTCATCACCCCCGACAGCACCAGAACCACATTGGCGAAACGCGAGGCGATATAAACCGTCTCCTCGAAATAGGGCAGCGCCAGATGGTGGATGGCGAATGTCATGTCGGGAAAATCCATCGCCGCCTGCTGCACATCGACCGGCCGCAGATCGTCCAGGCTGGCCCGCGTGATGGGATTGCCCTTGTGGAACTGCATTACCGTGACGCCCAGATCGCGGGCTTTTTCGTACAGGGGATAGGCGATTCTCGGATCGTCGCAGCGCCATGACTTGCCGTCGATATGGGCGTTGTAAAATTTGAACGAAACCGAACCCATATCGTTGGCCTGGCGTTCCATGTCGTCCAAGGCGGCGTTCAAACTGGGATAGCTGGGGTCGACGGCGCCACAGAACAGCGCGCGCTCGGGGAAGGCTTTGGCGAATTCGTACTGGGCTTTGACCGGCGCGAATCCGTCCTTATAGACGTCATAGAGCGGCACCGCCTGGGCCATCACCATGTCGATGCAGGAATCCTCGAAAATCAGCCGGCCGAGGTCTTCCGCCGTCCATCTTCGGGCAAAATCGCCGATCGGGTCTTTGATGCCATAGGCCGCATCCTGACCCGGCGGGCGGCGCTTGGCGACGCGGCGGAGCTGCCCCAGCCGGTCCAAATGACTATCGGGGCGGGCGAAATTTTCGTCCGAATTGTCGTACATATGCACCACATTATCGAACACAAACACATCGTCGTTCAGCATCGCAATCACTCTCTCAAAGCCATCCAAGCCTATTTCTACACCCGAAATCCCACGAAATCGCGTCCACAGCGCCGTTGCCGTTCTGCCCATACAGCCATAGAATGCGCCGGTCTCCAATAATAAGCGCGCGTTGCAGCCCTGCAGTGCCGGCGCGACGAATAAGGAGGTATTGTTATGGACGGAAATATTAGTTCACAGGCTGGTAACAGTGAGCGCGATATCGAGCGCCGCACGTTACCGGTACTTGATGTGGGACCTGCGCTGACCGGCGACAAAGACGCCATCGCCGCGCTCGCCGAACAATGGCGCGAGGTTTGGGAAACCATCGGCTTTATGTGCATCGTCAATCACGGTGTTCCGGCCGAGACCATCAAGAACCTCGAAGCCCAGGCCAAGCGCTTCCATGATTTGCCGCTCGACGTGAAAATGAGCGTCGCCGTCACCCGCGATCAAAAAGGCTACACGCCATCGCGTTCGGCGATCACCACCCATTCGGAATTCCACGACAGCCGCAAGCTCGACACGGTCGAATGTCTGGTCGTCGCGACCGATTATCCCGACGACAACCCCTATGTGCAGGCGGGCGAACAGTTCTACGGCAAGATGCCCTGGCTGCCGGAAGAAACCGTGCCCGGTCTGCGGGCCGCCGCCGAAACCTATATGGAAACCATCGGCGCGCTGGGAAAGAAATTGCTGCCCGTGTGGGCGCTATCGCTGGATCTGCCGGAAGATTATTTCGCGCCCCTGTTCGAGGACCACTACACCTATTTCCGCATGGCGAAGTATCCGCCGTTCCCGGACCTCGGCGACGGCGAAATGGGCGTCAACGCCCACGCCGATACCGGCTTCATGACCTTCCTGCCAACGGCCAACGAAGAGGGCCTACAGGTGCTCGATACCGACGGCACCTGGTTCTGGCCGGAACTGCCGGAAGGCGCACTGATCGTCAATGCCGGGCAATTCCTCGGCCGCTGGTCTAACGACCGGTTCCGCGCCACGCCTCACCGGGTGGTACCGCCGGTGCATAATGACCGCTACTCGCTGGCCTGTTTCATCAACCCCAACTTCGAGGCGGTCGGCGAGTGCCTGCCGACCTGCACCGGCCCGGGCAATCCGCCGAAATACCCGACCCAGACCTATCGGGAATTTTTCAACTGGTACATGACCAACACCTTCACCCATTACGGCAAGTTAAAAGAAGTCGACGGGAAGGCGGTCGAGGCGTAAATCCTCAACCCAAATTTACATCCACAGCATCTTGGAGTTCGTCCCCCATGGTTAAATTAGTTCGTTCCGACATCCTCACCACCGAGGTGCTGGATTGGAAAGGCCTTCACCTGTTCCACTTCCCGAGCTCGTCCTGTTCGCAAAAGACGCGGATATTCCTGACCGAGAAGGGTGTCGAGTGGGAGCCCCATCCGATTAATCTGATGACCCACGAAAATTTCACCGACTGGTATTTGGGGATCAATCCGCGCGGCCTGGTGCCGGCCCTGGTGCATGACGGCGATGTGCATATCGAAAGCAACGACATCATGCGCTATGTCGACGAGACGTTCGACGGTCCCCAGCTGTTCCCGCAGGACGAGGCGGCGCTGGCCTATGTTCTGAAGTCCATGAAGGATGAGGATAATCTGCACCTTTGCGTGCGCTCGCTGACCTTCCGCTACATGGCGCCCAACGAGTTGTTGCGCAAAGACCCGGACGCGCTCGACGTTTACGAGAAGGCCGGCTCGGGCCAGGTCGCCGGCGAGGCCGACACCCATAAGGCCGTCGAAGTCGATTTTTGGCGCAAGATGGCGGTCGACGGTATTCCCGTTTCGCAAGCGCTTGCCGCGGTGGCGGCTTTCGAGCCCCATTTCAAGGAATTAAACGACCGGCTCGCCAAGCATGAATGGCTCATGCCAGACGGCTTTTCCGCCCTCGACATCACCTGGTGGATCAGTGTCTTCCGTCTAAAGTTCCTGGGCTACCCGATGGAACGGTTCCCCCAACTCAACGCCTGGTACGAAACTTTGGCCGAACGGCCCCACTTCATGGCGGAAGTGGCGATGCCGCCCGAGCGCGTCGAAGGCGCCAGCCAGCATCAGGCCAATATGGCCGCCGCCGGTGAAAGCCTGCCGCAAATCATGGCCGCCAACGGGTATTAGGGCGCGGCGAGAGGCACACTCTTCACAAGTAGTTCCTCATGCTGAGCTTGTCGAAGTATGAGCCCTGCAACACCTCGATCCTCCTGCCTGCGCGAAGCCGAGGCTTCGCTTCAGCGAAGGCTGGTCGACAGGCTCAGGACGAGGTGTTGCGGTTATAGCGCTCAAAAGCCCCTTACAGCTTCAACAGCTGCTTGGCGTTGCCGTTGAGGATCTTGTCCTTGTCCTCATTATTGAGGTGGATGCTTTCCATCCACTCGACACCCGGAGGGTTCATCACAAACGGATAGTCGACCGAGAACAGGATCCGGTCGACGCCCAATTCCTGGATGCAGCACAGCAAGGCGGGATCGGAGAAATTACCGCTGGTGGTGATGTAGAAATGCTCGCTGAAAGCGTCGCGGAACGCCATCGGCTTATTGCCCGGCCGCGCCAACGCACTATCGATGCGCCACAGCAGGAACGGCAGCCCCTCGCCCATATGACCCAAGATGATCTCGGTACCGGGATATTTATCGAGCACGCCGCTGAGCACGATGCGAATACCCGCCGTCGCGGTTTCCACCGTGAAGCCCCAACCGGCGGTCAAAAAGCCGGGATAGTCATCCGTATAGGGCTTGTAATAGGCATCGATCACCGCCGGGTGCGGCATGGCCGGATGAATATAAAGCGGCACATCGAGCGCCTGGGCGCGCTCGAACACCGGCCAGAAGCGCTTGTCGTCGAAGAACACGCCGTCGGTCAGGCCGTGGATCATGGCGCCCTTGAAGCCGAGTTTGGTGACCGT
The DNA here is from genome assembly GCA_013003285.1 of Alphaproteobacteria bacterium. Classification (GTDB taxonomy): domain Bacteria; phylum Pseudomonadota; class Alphaproteobacteria; order UBA6615; family UBA6615; genus JABDJY01. The sequence goes on from JABDJY010000341.1 coordinate 11,044, forward strand.
CCGCTCTAGCTCATCGGCCGAGGCTTGCGGGTCGGGTGTCGGCAGGGCGGCGAAGGCGGCGAACCGATCGGGCTGGGTGGATACAAATTCTGCCAGACGGTCATTGGCGCCAATCGACATGGCCACCGACATCTCCGGCGCCATGCGCTGGGTGGCTGGCGGGGCGTGGGACAGTACCTGGACGTCGATCCCCGCCTCGTCCATCTCGCGGATACGGAGCTCGCCCAGATCCTCGAGCCGTTCCTGTATGGCCGTGGGACCGCCGGCGTCGGCTGTCGTCAGCTGCGCCGACACTTCCAAATCCCAATAATGTTCTTCGATCGCGATGACCTGTTGGCCGCGTTTGGTCGTCATGCTGTTTTCCCCTTACTCGGCTAAATGCCGTTATGGGGTAGAGACTACCAGCAAGAACCAACGGCGTCAGGCACCCAAATCGCTATTTTCCGAACATCACCAACATGAACACCGGGTGAACGGGTGGTTCATCATTGATTTAGCCGGCGTTCGCTAGAAAGGCCCCGAAACGAAATCGGGCACGGCGTACAATGGCAGATATCGCATTTGGACCACGGCGGCGTAGGTTCTCTATTTCCGTCACCGAAGAATGGCGGCGGTTGAGCCTCGCGCGCCAGTTCGTATGTATGGGTTCAGTCATTTTGCTGGCGGGCATGATCGTCATCGGATTTTGGGTAACGCGGCAAATCGAAAACGGTGTGACGCACAATACGGCGACCTCGACGGCCCTCTATATGGACAGCCTAATAGAACCGTTGGTCCAACCACTGGCCAAGGGCGACACGCTATCGCCCCAAGTTCAGGACGATCTGGACAATCTGTTGCAGAGCACCTCACTGGGCCGGAAAGTCGTGTCCATAAAGGTTTGGAAAAAAGACGGCCTTATCGCCTATGCCAGCAATCGGTCGCTGATTGGCCAGGTTTTTCCACCATCGGATGATTTGCAAGCCGCTTGGGCCGGCGAAGTCACGGCGGAATTTGATTCCCTGGATGATGAGGAAGATGCCTCGGAGCGAATTTCCGGCATGCCACTTCTGGAAATGTATAGCCCCATTCGGGAACGCTCCACGGGTCGCATCATTGCCGTCGCCGAGTTCTATGAATCCGCCACACGCCTCCAAGAGAATCTGTTTTGGGCCAATCTGAAGAGTTGGCTGGTCGTCGGCGCCGTCACGATCCTAATGCTCGGACTGCTGTCCATCATCGTCTTCCGCGGCAGCCGAACCATCGTTCGCCAACAAAACGCGCTGAAACTTAGGGTGTCCGAACTGTCCACACTGTTGGAGCAAAACGAGGATCTGCGTAGTCGCGTGCAAATGGCGTCGCGTCGAACGACCGAAATTAACGAGAGCTATCTTCGAAAAGTTAGCTCAGATCTCCACGACGGCCCAACCCAGCTTTTAGCGCTCGCGGCACTTCGCATCGACGCGATCAAATCGCTTGTGTCCGAGGTTGTGTCCATACCCTGTACGGCTGGCGCAGATCTCGAGATCGTCAAAGAATCGGTAAACGACGCCCTCTCCGAAATTCGCAATCTATGCCATGGCCTTAGTTTGCCGGAATTGGAATCAATGTCACCGGTCGAGGTGCTGGAAAGCGCC
>JABDJY010000357.1 GCA_013003285.1 Alphaproteobacteria bacterium
GGCCTGCATGATCGGGATGAAAATAACCACGACCGGGGTGTTGTTCAGAAAACCGCTGATCGCCAACACCGCGACAAATGCGATCGCCGGGGCGATGGCCGCATGGCCGCGTCCATAGCGGAACAACAGCCCGGCGCCGGCCTCGAGCACACCGGTTCGCGCCAAGCCTGCGCCCATCACCAATAGCGCCACGACGGTGAGCAACGCGGGATTGGCAAATCCGGCCAACAGGCTTTCCGGCCCGAGCAAATTCTTGCCGTCGACTTCGATAGGGTTGAAATGGAACAGCAGCAGCAGGGCGCACAGAATACCCAGCGAGGTTAGTTCCAGCGCCACGCGTTCGGCGGCATAGAGGACCAGCGCCGCTAAAATGACGGCGAAGGTCGCCCACATGCCAAATTCCGCCGGGCTCAGCTCGGCGCCGAAGATCGTCATCGCGCTATAACCGCTAAATTATTGATCCGACTGCTAATATTAGCATGGGCCGGCGAATCGCAGCCATGTGGGCGTTTTATGCCGCTTCAGGGTGGCGGCGCACCATGATGATGGCGGTGAATGTCGCGACGATTTCGGTCTCGTTGCGCATGGTATAGGCGAAATGCACCAATCCACGATCCGGTTTGCTGCGCGACGGGCGCGCCTCGGCCACTTCGACCGTGGTGTGCAACACATCGCCGGGCCGCACCGGCGCCAACCATCGGATATCGCGCAGCCCCGGCCCGCCCATGCCGGTTCCCTCTTGCAGGCCGGTGCGTAGCCACTGCCCGGCGCCGACGGCGACGGTTTGGAACCCGCTGGCGATCAAGCCGCCATAAATCGACGCTTCAGCCGCCGCCTTATCCACATGGATCGGCTGGGGGTCGTACTTCTCGGCGAAGGCGACGGTCTCGGCTTCGCTCAGGCTCACCGGCTCGGTGGTGAATTGCCGGCCGACATGAAAATTTTCGAGATATAAACCACTCATGGGACGTTCGCCTCAATCCGCCGGACGGCGAAGCAGGAAGGTTGTGCTGATCAAGCGGACGACGGGAAGGTCATCCACGCTCATGGTGAATTGCAGGCGCAAAATACCCCGGTCCGGTTTCGATTTAGACGGACGTAGCTCCAGCACTTCGACAATCGTGTTCAATTGATCGTCCGGGCGCACCGGCGCCAGCCACTCGACAGTGTCGCAGGCCGGGCCGCCGAGCGAACTCTTGACGAAATAGCCCAGGCGGATGAATTGCCCAAAGGCGACCGCGATGGTCTGCAGACCGCTGGCGATCAATCCGCCATAGGGGCTCGATTTCGCGGCCTCCGGATCGGTGTGAAAACTCTGCGGGTCGTACAGCAGGGCGAATTCGATTATGTCGTCGGCGCTCAACGTCACCGGCGCCGTCTCCATCACTTCGCCAACTTTAAAATCTTCAAGGTATCGCGTCATCTTCGCCCCGACCGGTGATCGAACGCGGCGAAACTAAACGGCGCGGCGTCTCAGATAAAGCCGTGCCGGCGAGATTTTATCGGCTAAGCGGCGCGCCCGTCATCTTCGCCCCGTTCAGCCTGGGCGGCCTCCCACGCCAACAGGGTTCGCTTTTGCGTCGGTGACCAGCGATAGCCGGTAATCGAGCCGTCGCTGCGCAGAACGCGGTGGCACGGTATCAGCCAGGAAAC
>JABDJY010000380.1 GCA_013003285.1 Alphaproteobacteria bacterium
TCGCCCCGTCCATCGGCTTGTCTCCATCAAATCGATCCGGCCTCGACCATGTAATTGTTGGCCGTGCACATGGCAGCGTCGTCGGATGCGAGGAACAAAACCATGCGGGCCAGATAGACCGGCTCGATGGGGTCCGGCAGGCATTGCCGTTCGAGCGCCGCCGCCAGGGATTCCGGCGTGACCCAGAGCTTTTTCTGCCGTTCGGTCATCACCCAGCCGGGTACCACCGTGTTGACCCGGATGCGGTGTTGGCCCAGATCGCGGGCGAAGGAGCGAGTCAGCCCGTGCACGCCAGCCTTCGAGCTGGTGTAGACCGGCATGCCGCCCTGGCCTTCCATCCACGAGTTGGAGCCGAAATTGATGATCGAGCCCTTGCCCGCCGCGATCATGCCCGGCGCCACCGCCTGGATGGCGAAGAACATATGCCGGATCAGGGTGGCGATGCGGTCATCGTAATAGTCCGGGGTGACCTCGTCCCAGGCGTGCCGGTCGTCGCGCGCCGCGTTATTGACCAGCACCGCCGCCGGCCCGATGGCGGATTCCAATGCCTTAAAGCTAGACTTCAGAGCGTCGATGTCGCGCAGATCGCAGGCCTTGAAATGCACGTTATTGCCGGCGGCACTCAACTCATTGGCGAGCGCCACTCCGTTTTCGGCGTCGAGATCGACAAAGCCGACCCGCGATCCTTGATCGGCGAAGGCGCGAACGATGTCCGCCCCGATACCCGACGCCCCGCCGGTCACATAGACGGCGGCGTCTTTCAAGCTGGGATAGGTGGCAAACGACATGGGTACCTCGCTCTGGTGATGCGCCTCATCGTATCAGCCCCCGGATGAGTTTGGCGACTATTCGCGATTTTATGTCCTACCGCTTCGCGGGCTATCTGACCTAGAATTTGACTTGCCATGCAAATGCACGATCGCCTCGCCAAGACCATTGAAAAATTTGAAACAGGTCTGAAAGATTGCCGCCAGCCTGAAGACCGAACTCTAGTGCTGAGCTATCTCGCAAATTTGGCGCCTATTTTAGCGCGTGCCGTGCTTGGTTCGGACGTGCTCAAAGAGTTGCCGGAAGTGGAAAGAATGTTCGGAAATTCTTGGTTGCACGATTCTCAGCCATTCGAAAATGCATTCGCCGAATGGCGGTTGTTCCGACGGGAGTATGAGGAACGCTCTTTTAGCGCCATGACTGTCAACGAACGACTATCTGCCGCGTCGATAATGGGTGAATTTGATCAGGCATGTACCGCAAAAGATCGCACAACTGCCCGTCGCCTGTTGCAATCTGTCTACCTAGGTGAAGCAGATATTGAAGCAATCCTTTTGGACCGGATGTAGCGAACTACTGCCCAGCCGGCCCATACAACGCCGTTGCCCGCCGCTCGAAGGCGGCGACCATGCGGCTGACGGCTTCGTGGAACAGGGCGCCGACGATTTTTTGCAAGAGCCGCGAGCGGAATTCGAAGTCGACGAAGAAGTCGATCTCGCAGCCGCCATTGTCGGTCGGCACGAACACCCAATGGTTTTGCAGATATTTCAGCGGCCCCTCGATATATTCCACATCGATGCGGCCATGGGTACCGGCGGCGCCGGCGCCGCCCTCGCCGTCACTGCCACCTTCACCGTCGGTGGGCGGATGCAGGGTGACCTTCGAGCGCACCCGTTCGCGGAACATCTTGAAGCCGATGACCATATCGGCCATGACCAGCTCGCCGTCCGCCGTCGGTTCGCGCGAGCAATTGCGCGCCGCCACGCACCAGGGCAGGAACTCGGGATATTTCTCGATATCGGCGACCAGCTCGTAGAGTTGCTGGGGGCTGTGCGGGACAACCCGGATTTCCTTATGGGTGGGCACGCTTCGACCAGGTTTGGGGCTTATTCCGCAGCGGCCGCGGCCAGCTTGGCGTCGCGCGCGGCGCGCAGTTTGGCGAAATCCTCGCCGGCGTGATAGCTCGAGCGGGTCAGCGGCGTCGCCGAGACCAGCAGAAAGCCCTTGCCGCGGGCCAGGGCGGCATAGCTCTCGAACTCATCGGGCGTGACGAAGCGGTCGATCGGCGCGTGCTTGGGGGTCGGCTGCAGATACTGGCCGATGGTCAGGAAATCCACATCGGCGGCGCGCAGATCGTCCATCACCTGGCCGACTTCCTCGCGGGTCTCGCCGAGGCCGACCATCAGGCCCGATTTGGTGAACAGGCTCGGTCGTTCACGCTTCACATCCCGCAGTAGGGCGAGGCTGGTAAAATAGCGCGCGCCGGGGCGGATCGTCGGGTAGAGCCGCGGCACGGTCTCCAG
>JABDJY010000393.1 GCA_013003285.1 Alphaproteobacteria bacterium
CGTTCACCGCCGACGAAGCCATCGCCCTGATGGACGAGGCCGGCATCGACGCCGCCGTCATCCATCTGGTCCATTGGGATCCCAACTGCCATCAGGTGGCGGCGGCCGCGGTGGCGAAATATCCCGGCCGGTTCGCCATGCTCGACGAGCTGGCGCCAACCGATCCCCGCTCGAAGGACCGGCTGGCGACCCTGCTCGATCAACCGGGCGTACTGGGCCTGCGCTATGTGATGGTCAGCGAGCCGGAGCGGCAATGGCTGCACGATGGCGAATTCGACTGGCTGTGGCCGGCGGCAGAGGCGGCCGGCGTGCCGATCGCCATGCTGGCGACCGATTCCATGGATATGATCGACGGTATCGCCGAGCGTCATCCGGGCCTGCGCCTCACCATCGATCATCTCGGCGGCCGCGGCGGCCTGACCACGCTGAAAGATCACGACGCCATGACCCATATCCCGGAGATGCTGGCGCTGGCCAAACATCCCAATGTGGCGGTCAAGGTGACGGGCGCGCCGGGCTATTCGGCCGAGACCTACCCCTTCCCGATCATGCAAAGCTATGTGCGCCAGATCTTCGACGCCTTCGGGCCGGAGCGCACCTTCTGGGGCACCGACATCACCAAGATGCCCTGCTCGTGGCGCGAATGCGCCACCATGTTCACCGAAGAACTGCCCTGGCTCAGCGCCGACGATCAGCGCCTGGTCATGGGCGACGCGGTCTGCGCCTGGTGGGGCTGGAACCGCGCCGCAGAATAAAAATAAGAGTAAGAGTAAGAATAAGCCCCCAAGTCTATGAACAAGAAGATCGAGGCAGAACATAATGGACAAGAAAATCGCAATGCTCGGCGCCGGCGCCAACGGCAGTGTCATGGCGGCGGATCTGACCGAGGCCGGTCTGGACGTCACCATGATCGACATGTGGGGCGCGCATGTGGAGAAGATGCGGGCGGACGGTTTGACGATCACGAGCCGCGATGGCGATACCAATGTCCAAGTCAACGCCCACCATTTGAGCGATGTTTGCACCTTCACCGATAAGTTCGATGTCGTGCTGCTCGGTGCGAAAGGCTACGACACGGTTTGGATGACCGAGTTCATCAAGCCCTATCTCGCCGACGATGGCGTGGTGGTCGGGTTTCAAAATTGTATGACGGCGGAAACCATCGCCGAGATCGTCGGCGTCGAGCGCACGGTCGGCTGCGTTGTTGAGCTGGCCTCGCATATGTTCGAGCCCGGCGAGGTCCATCGCAGCACCCTGAAGGCCGGCACCTGGTACGGGGTCGGCGCCTTCGATGCCGCGCAAACGGACCATGTGGAAACGGTCGCCGAGATTTTCCGCCACTCGGGCAAGGTGGATATTATCGACGATATTCTGTCGGCGAAATGGATGAAACTGATCATCAACGCGATGATCATGGGTTCGATGGCGGTCCTCGGCGGCACGCCGGAACAGGTCTTGAAGCAAAATGGCCCGGCGTTTGAGAAGCGGGCGCGCGATTGGTTTCTGCGGGCCGGCGAAGAGGCCTTGGCGGTCGGCCAATCGCTCGATTATAAAATCGTGCCGATCCTCGGCCTGAAACCGGAAGACGTCACCAACACCAATAACCTGCTGGAGACCATGCTCGATAAGATCCTGCACGACATCGGCCCGTCGGCGGTCAATACCAGCCTGCAGGATTATATGAAGGGCCGGCGCAGCGAGACCGCGTTGATCCACGGCATGGTGGCCGAAGAGAGCCGCAAACAGGGCCGCGCGGCGCCGGTCTGCGAGGCCATCGCCGAGCTCGACCAGCGCATCCACGCCGGCGAATTGAAACCCGATCCGGGAAATCTCGACCTGCCGCGCCTGTGAGCGGTTGGGGGCAGCCCTTGGAGACCAAGCATCGTCGTTTTCATGACTGATGTTGGGGGCATTCCGGTCGTAATTGATAGATGCCTTTGATGGCGGGAAATAGCCAAAAGCTGACGTGGTGGTCAGAAACTTATTGGACGCTAACAATCGGGCCGTCGCAATGACTGGCTGATCATAATAAATTAACACCATCGTTGTAGTTCATAACCCAGGCTTGCGTATCAACGCATGCAAGCCCCTGCGAATTGCGCAATGGAACTGTGTACATGCCTAGCATCGACCAGCCAAACCAAGACAGCACGCAACAATTCGATGGCCCGTTAGTCCTCGTTATCGAAGACAATCTTTCGGATGGTTCTTTTTTGGAACGCCATCTTCAACGTCTCGGCTATCGGTCAGAAGTCATACGGGGTGGTGCATATGGCTTATCTCGGGCACGCGAAACAAGGCCGGCGGCGATTATCCTGGACATCGAGCTACTTGGCATGGATGGCTATCAAGTACTCGAAACACTCAAAGCCGATACAACATTGCGCTCTGTACCAGTGATCGTATCGTCGGCTAACACCGAAGCACGCGCACGCATGTTAGAAAATGGTGCCCGGGAATTTCTGCCAAAACCGGTAGATCGCGTAGCCTTGAAAACGGCACTTTGCAAATATTGCGAACCGGAAAATTCGACCGCGTCAGACGCCGTCTGAGTGTGATCTTTTTTTGGCAGTTGCTCACCGATGGATGTGTGCAGCACGGCCTGTACGCCACAACAAGAGTGGCCCGGGCAATGAATGTTCACCTAATATTCCACGACCGTTCTAAACCCAAAGTCTGCCGTAAATCGGAACGGGCGTTGACGACCATAAATAGCCGAGGGTGTTGAAGAACTCCTTTGAGCGGCTCGGATGAGGATGATTCTCTGTCGGCGATATTAGCGTCGATGGAGATTGGCGATGATGGGTGCGGCGGTAG
>JABDJY010000408.1 GCA_013003285.1 Alphaproteobacteria bacterium
ACACTGGCCATTACAAAATCGGCGAAGGCATAATCACAATGGACAGCAGTACTGGGTCCGATTCTGCTATACGCAATCAGACTTCGCTTGTTCAGCCGAAGGATCTCGCCACGTTGATGATTGTAGATCAGGTCAATCGCGAGTCCATATCGGACTATGAAGATTGGTTGACTGGTATCCACGGCGATCTCAAGAATCAGCGTGGCTTTGTGAGCGTTGATGTGATTCAACATTTGAACCAGCCGAATCCCGAATATGTCATCTTGGTCAAGTTCGAGAATCAGCAGTCCCTCAACACTTGGCGTTCATCACCGGAATTGGCGGTTTGGCTCTCGAAAATCGAAGGGCTGGTCGCAAGCGAACCACATTTTGAAGAGGCGATCGGGTTGGAACTCTGGTTTGATCGAGCGTCTAGCCAAGATCGTAAACCGGCATTCTGGAAACGCGTGGTCCTCGCTATCGCGTGCGTTTATCCGATGATATTCATTCTCGGCTGGGCCTTTGCGCCTATCACCGAGAGTTGGCCGGCAGCGGTTCAGCTTTTCGTGGTGGTGGTGGTTCTATCAACATTATTGACCTAGCCCATCATGCCGTATGCGACGCGTCTACTAAAGCCATGGCTTTATGTGAAGTGAAGCCGAATAATATCTCGGCCTCAAAACCTTCCTAAATTTCCAGCAGTGGAAGATCAGGCTATTTAGGTCAAATATCCGAGACAAATTAGACCTCACCACGTGGTGCTCACATGTCCGTTCCTGGCTATGCCCAGCCGTCAGCGGCACCAGCTAATTACGACCGTTGTTACCCCAACTTCGGACATGCGACGATTTGATGTCTGGAACCGGCGTTATAGCTGCCGCGAATCGTCGTGGGTGATGACGGCGGGTTTTGACGCGCGCGTATTATCTCTTGCGGGCTTTGCGGGCGGCATAGCGACGATCCCGCTCCGCCTTACGCTCAGCCGCGAGCGCGATCTCGCGCTCAGCTTCCTCGGCAGCGAGAGCGGCTTCGCGTTCAGCTTGTTCGGCAGCGAGCGCGGCCTCGCGTGCCGCCTGCGCGGCAGCTTCGGCCTCTTGGCGTTCCCGTTCGGCTTTTAGGGCGATCTCCTTGTCGGCCTTCTCCTTGGCCTTGCGGATATCCTCGGCCTGCTTGGCGGCTTTGCGTTCGGCCTTACGAGCTTCCCGCGCAATGGCGGCAGCACGCCGCACTGCCTGCCGTTCGGCGAATTTTGGATCTTTTCTCGGATCGTTTGCTTGAGCCTTTTCAAGCTGGGTCCGTCTTGCCTTCGCTTGCGCACTTAATCGATCAGTGAAGCCGGGCTCATAGTTTCTCATCTCACGCTATCTCTATCGTTTGCTTAAATTTTAACGCCGCGACCGTTACCTGCGCGCGGATTGCCGCGCTATCGGCGTGACGGAAATAGGCATTGGCCGAGTGATCAGGCTTTGCCTAGATTGTTTGATATTCGATTGTGAACTTGACTGGCCGCTTTATATACGGTGCGCGGCTCCAATCCAACCGCCTCATAATATGCCGGTTTGCGATGGCTATGGTCCCGTAGCAAGTACTGTATCAGGTTTTGCTGACCGGCGGGTTTGGCTAGACCCGATCCTCAAATATACCCGCAAAATGCGACCGTTATTGCCCCAACTTCGGACAGGCGGGCGGCGGGGTAAACCTGCCGTGGACGGTTATGTGGTTACGGCGCGACAACCAGGCAAGCCTGATTTTTCTGTTTCAATCGATTGCACAATGAAACGGAAGCCTGCCGGTCGGCCAAGGGCCCGGCTTGCACGCGAAAGAATGTCCCTTTCGACAATTCAACTTTCTGCACGCGCAGGGTCAATTGGCTCAGCAAATCCGGGGTGGCCTGTTGCAATAGATTCAACGCGCTTTCCGCTTTCGATTGGCTGCGAAGCGCGCTGAGCTGTATGCGCCATGTGGTATCGATTTCCGTCGCGGGGGCGAATTTTGCCGGCGAAATAGCCTTTGACGGCGAAGACGGTTTTGTGGCGACCCTTGTCGGCGCCGCCGGGTTAGGTGAACGGGGCGGGCTAAGCTGTTTGCGTGGCTTTGGCGCTGCGGCGGCGAACTGCGCCGATAGTTTCTTGGAGGCCGTCGCTTTCACGGGGGGTGGCGCTAGCACAGCTACTGGCCTTGGCTTTGGCTGTGCCCGTGATTCTGGTCTCACCCGCGGCTGTGGCGCGGCTGCTTTGGCCGGTAGAGGCTGCGCATTGTTTTGCGCCACCAATACCGCCGGTCTCTCCAAAACCAAGACGATCTGACGCTCCAGCGCCCCTGTCGGCTGGCAGCCGATGGAAACCACTTTCATGGTGGAGCCTTCGCGGATTTCTTCAGACACGGTGGCGCTGCCCGCGCTACCAAAATCCAAGCTGTCATTGAGGAAGCGCGGCACAATTTTCCGGCCGAACTCGCGCGTGCGGAATTTCATCACATATTGTGCATCCACGCTCACCCGGGTTCCCTGGCGGACAGGCGTCAGTTTGATGGTGGCGAGGGCGTTCAAGCTGGTGCGCCGCTCGACATCGATCAATTCATTGAATTGGTCATCGGCCACGAGGTAGCGGACCGAGTTCGCCGCGAGGAACTTGTAGTTGCGATCGCCAAAAACCTTATGTTTCGAATCAACCGAAACGCTGCCGCAATCGACCCATTGAGACGGGACCTTCGACTGCAACAAAACTCTAATGGTCGATTGTTCTTTGATCGTCGCGTTGATCGTAAAGTCGCCCTCGTCGAGCTGCGTGACCAACGCGTTCCAGGTGGTCTGGAAATCGGTTGGGACCACTGTCTCGATAGCCGTGGTCGCCGTCGCCGCGCGCGCCTGCGGGGCGGTAACGAGGGTCGATACACCAAGTGTCGCTACCGTGACAGCAGCACACAACATCTTCACATTCATAAACTACTGCCAAGTTCGTTGGGGAATTCTACCAAATTAACCATGATTCAGCCAAGTGCTTCCTTCAGGCGGCTAGACTATTCGCAGCTCCGGTGCTGGTATCGGCGCGCGCCGGTTGAGAACGCCGCACATATGTCAAAGTTATATCGGGAGGAAGCGCACCAGTGCCTCACATCGACATCGATCCTGCGCATGTTGAGCGCTGGCTGGCCGAGTTTGCGAGCTTCGGCGCCCATGGCGAGACCGGCGTTTGGCGGACGGCCTATACGCCGGAATGGGTCGCGGCTGCGGACCAGTATGCCCAATGGTGCACGGAATCAGACCTCACCGTGCGGCGCGATGCGGTCGGCAATGTCTGGGGCCGGTTGCAGGGAAGCGACGGTGGTGCGGCCATCGCCACCGGGTCCCATATCGACACCGTGACCCCCGGCGGCCGCTATGACGGCGCGCTGGGGGCGGTCGGTGGATTGATCGCTGTTGCGGCGCTCGCCCGCCAATGTGGCCCGCCGCGCCGGCCGCTCGAGGCGGTTGCCTTGTGCGAAGAGGAATCCAGCCGGTTTCCGGCCAACTTCTGGGGCTCGCGCGCGATTGTCGGCGCCATCGGCCCGGACGATCCCGAAACGATTGTGGGCCACGACGGTACGGTGATCGCCGACGCGATGCGTATTGAAAACGTTGGACCGTAGCATCCGGAGCTTCAGTATGGCTCGGTACGACCGAGATCCTGTCGTGCTTTTTAGAACTCGGTTGGGGCAGCCGACCAATATTCGATGCGTGACTACTGTGGAAAACTCGTTGGCGCAGTGTCTTGGTAGCCTTCGCCATCTAGCGACTTCATGAAGGCAACGAG
>JABDJY010000421.1 GCA_013003285.1 Alphaproteobacteria bacterium
GAGCGGCCCCACGACCAGCGCCGCCGTTGCTGTACCCCCTAAATTGGGCGGCGGCGCCGGGTCATGGTTGCCGGTGATCCATACCCAATCGTAGCGCTCGACGAGCCGGCGCAGGCGCGCCAGATCGGTCGCCGCCATACGGTCGAGCCCGCCGAGATCGTGGAAACTATCGCCCAGGCACACCACCCGGCGCGGCTGATAGTGGCGGCAAACGCGCTCCAGCCGATCGAGGGTCGCGCCGGTATCATAGGGCGGCAGCCACGCATCACCGCGCGCGGCGAAGGCGGAGCCTTTTTCGAAATGCAGGTCGGCGACCACCAAGGTGTTCTCGTCGGCCAACAGGATCGCACCGCTGGGATCGGCCGCCATGGCCGCCCCCGCCAGGGTAAAGTTCGCCTGCCCTTCGGTCGGCGCGGCGGGCGCGCTTTCATGGCGTTGCAGGCTCATGTCAGCGGCAGCTCTTTAACGTCGCTGCCGGTCATGGCCTCGGCCACCAGTTCTTCGGCGTTCTCGCCGAGCAGTTCGTCGATCGCCGCGCCATAGACACTCTCGCGGCCGATCTCCAACAGTACCGGCACCGCCAGCGGCGAGACCCGGTCGAGTTCCCGGTGAGTAATCCGCCCCCGCACCCGGCTCAGCATATCGGCGAGCCGGCGAATATCGGTGAGCCCGGACGCCGCATCGGCACGGGTCGCGCGCAGCAATATGTGGTTGGGTTCATGGCTGCGCAACACGTCATAGATAAGGTCCGAATTGAACGTCACCTGACGCCGCGATTTCTCCTCACCGGGGTGGCGGCGTTGGATGAGGCCGGCGATCACCGCGACATTGCGAAAGGTTCGCTTGAGCATACTCGATTCGGCCATCCACGCCTCCAAATCGTCGCCCAGCATGTCCTCGGCGAATAATCCGTCCATGTCGGTGGCGGTCTCCAGGCTCCAGATTGCCAACACATAGTCAGTAGCGACGAACCCCAGCGGCTTCAGCCCCAGGCGCTCCATGCGCCGGGTCAGCAACATGCCGAGGGTCTGGTGCGCGTTGCGGCCCTCGAAACAATAGGCCACGAGATATTGCTTATTGCCGCGCGGGAAGGTCTCGACCAGCAACCCCTCGGCGCTCGGCATCACCGACCGCCAGAGCTGGGCGTCGAGCCATTCGCGCACCTGACCGGAGAAACTACGCCAACGGCTTGGCTCGGCCAGGGTCGCGCGGACCCGGTCCGCCAGATGGGTCGACAGCGGCAAGCGCCCCCCCATATAGGCCGGCACCGCCGGCGCGTCGCCCCTACCCGGCCGGGTGATGACATCGGTCTCGCGCACCTCGATGAATTCCAACAGCCGGCCGGCGAAGGCAAACGTATCGCCGGCGGTCATATAGTTGACGAAATGCTCCTCCACCTCGCCCAACACGCGGCCGCGGCCCATGCGCACCTTCAGTGTCGGCGCCTCGACGATGGTGCCCACATTCATGCGGTAGTCGCGCGCCACGGTCGGCGACGCGATGCCATACAAGCCATCGGGAGTTTGCCGCAAACGGCGATACTTCTCGTAATTACCCAGGGCGTAGCCGCCGGTGGCGACGAAATCGAACACATCGTCGAAGTCGCGCCGCGACAGGCCGGCATAGGGGCCGGCCTTATGGACTTCCCGGTAGAGCGCCGCCGGGTCGACCGGCGCGGAACAGGCGATGCCGAGCAAATGCTGCGCCAGCACGTCGAGCCCGCCGGGCGTCTCGGCGACGCCGTCGAGGGTACCTTCGGTGACGGCGTCCAAGGCGGCGCGGCATTCGAGCATCTCGAACCGGTTGGCCGGCACCAGCACCGCGCGGCTGGGCTGGTCGAGCTGGTGGTTGGCGCGGCCGATTCGCTGCAACAGGCGGGTCGAGCCCTTGGGCGCGCCGACCTGGATCACCAGATCGACCGCCGCCCAATCGACCCCGAGATCGAGCGAGGAGGTCGCCACCACCGCGTCGAGCTCGCCGCGCGCCATCGCCGCCTCGACCTTGCGGCGCTGCTCGACGGCGAGGCTGCCATGGTGCAATGCGATTCTCAGATTGTCGTCATTGATGCGCCACAACTCCTGGAACACGATCTCGGTCTGGGCGCGGGTATTGACGAAGACGATGGCGGTGCCGGCATCGCGCAGCAGATCGTAGACTTCTTTAACCGCATGCACGCCCATATGGCCCGACCAGGGCAGGCGCGCCTGGGTCTCCAATATTTTGATATCGGGCGCCGCGCCGGGATCGCCGGTCACCCTGCGCACCCCGCCGCCCTTGCCATCGGGCGAGAGCCAGCGCGCCAGCCGGTCGGGTTCGGCGACGGTGGCGCTGAGGCCGACCCGCCGGCATTGCGGAGCAAGTGTCGACAGCCGGGACAGGCCGAGCGATAGCAGATCGCCGCGTTTATTGTCCTCCAGCGCGTGCAGCTCGTCGACGATGACGCAGCGCAGGCTGCCGAAGATCTCCGGCGCATCCTCATAAGACAGCAACAGCGCCAGGCTCTCCGGCGTGGTCATCAACAGATGCGGCGGTTGGCGACGCTGGCGCTGACGTTTCGATTGCGGCGTGTCGCCGGTCCGGGTCTCGGCACGCAGGGGCAACGCCATCTCGGCGATGGGTTGTTCCAGGTTCCGCTGGATATCGACCGCGAGCGCTTTCAGCGGCGAGATATAGAGGGTGTGAAGTCCCTCGGCGAATTCACCTTCTTGGCCGGCGAGCTCGATCAGGCTGGGCAGAAACCCGGCCAGGGTCTTGCCGCCGCCGGTGGGGGCGATGAGCAGCGCCGATTCGCCTTGTTGAGCGGCCTCGAGCATGTCCAACTGATGGCGGTGCGGCGCCCAGCCGCGCGCCGCGAACCAATCGGCGAATTGCGCCGGCAGCCCCGAAAGTTCCGATCCTTGGCGCGCCCGACGGCGGGCGGGCGTGGCGGTGGCCATACCGGCCTAACCGGCGAAGGCGCCGCGCAACGCCGCGACGCGGGCTGCCAGATCATCGGCGCCATAGGGCACGGCCGGCGCCGCGCCCCAGACCGGGTTGGGCCAGGCGGCATCGTCGGCAAATCGCGCAATGACGTGGATGTGGAGCTGCGGCACCTGATTACCCAGAGCCGCGACGTTCATTTTGACCGGCTGGAAAAGCCGCTCCATAGCCTCGCTGGCGCGAACAATTTCCGCGGTGGTGAACGCCAGATCGCCGGCGAACAGTTTATGCAACTCGCGCACATCGGCGCGCTGGGGCACCAGGATCAGCCAGGGATAGCTCGCGTCATTCATCAGCAGGACGCGGCAACATTCCCAGCGGTCGACCTCGATCGTGTCGGCGGCGAGTTGCGGGTGCAGTTCGAAGTCTTCGGGGACGGGCGCTGTAATGTTCATGGTCCGACTCTAGACCAACCAAGCGCTGAGGCAATCGTCCCTATTCCTCTTCCGCGTCGTCTTCTCCGCAGATATTACGCAACGCCTGCCATTCGGCGTCCGACATGGCCGGGCCGGTGGCGGTGGCGGTGGTGCGCACAAATTCAGAGCGCTCATCGGTGGCCGGGTGGGTGTTGATCACCGCCAGCAAGTCCCGCAGCCGGCTATTCTCCACACCCAGCAGACGGTCGAAGAAATCGGTCAGACCGGAGCCGTCGATACCGGCCCCGTTCAGCAGATCGACCGCGTCGGAATCGGCCTCACGCTCGGCATCGCGGGTATAGGCCGCCGTGATTGTGAACTGCACCAGGGCGCCGATCGCCGAGCCGCCGGTAATGTCGCCCAGCAACACGCCGATCAAGGTTGCCGCACCCACGTTTTTGGCAAAGACTTCCATGGGATGGCGGCGCACGGCGTGGCCGATCTCATGGGCCAGGACACCGGCCACCTCCTCGGAACTGTCGGCGAAGTCCAGCAGGCCGTCGAACAGCAGCACCTGCCCACCGGGTAATGTGAAGGCGTTGACGACGGGGCTGTCCACCACGCGAACGACCAGCGGATAGGGCAATTCGATCTGGCTGACGAACCGGTCGGTCAGGGTCTGCAACGCGGCATCGCCCTCGGGGGTGGAGCAATAAACCGCCTCTCTGCCACCGGAGAAAATCTGCACGACCTGATCCGCCGCCCTCTCGCCCAGCTGGGCTTCAATTTCGGGGGGCATGGCCTGCGCCACCTCGCGGGCGGCGAAGGGGATGGCGACTAAAAACAGGAATGCCGCCGAGGCGGCGGCGACACTGGTCCACAGTAGGATCGGTCGCCAGACTTCGCGGAGGCCTGGCCGGAGTTTGCTCAAGTTTGGGCACAACCGCTGCAAATTCCCGAGATACCGCGTGTCGTCGATTATGATGCGGGCGTCACCGCGGCCGCGCGACAGACGCAGCGGGCGTCCAGCCGTGAACTTTTCGAGCAGCCGCACCTCTTCAGGCGGCCAAACCGCCAGCACCGTGTCCGCATCGTCGCGCACGACGACGTTCTGCGGACCGATCTGGACAAATACATCTATTTGGCGCGCACTCTCCCCATCGAAGTAGCGCGCCGGAATAGCGCTCACCGGCTAGAATCCACCGACATCGACATCGAGCGCGGCCGCCAATCCTTCGCCGAAGCGTGGATCGTCTTTCGAGCTTTGTACGATGCGCTGCAGGCTCGAAATTTCAGTCACGCGAAGCGTCGTCGCAATGTGACGGATCGACGGATAATAAAATAAGAGGAGGTTCATCATCGGCAGGAAAAAGAGCAACAGGATGATCGGGATCGCGGCCAAGATAATGCCGACCGCCGCCAATGCAGGATTGGCCACTTCCTCCGTCGCCGAAAACACCGCCAAAACACTGAACGTACTGAACAGCAACGCCACAATCCCAATCAGACCGATCACAATTAAGGAATACAACAATCCGTAGCCGACGATGCGCCAGGCACTAAACTCGGCGACAAACTTAACTTCCGCCAAATTGGCCGCATTGACCATGTAACGCAACGCCGCCAGGCGAAAGTAGATATAGAGCGGGATCGAAACCACATAGGCTATGATCGCGATACTGAACATGCCGCCCAGCAACGCGCCTATATCATCGCCAAACACCGACGGGTCCGCGGCGGGGTCTGCGGCCGCCTCAAATATCAGCTGCAACTCGGTCCAGTTCACCGCAACCGCCACGATTGCGGATAGAGACATAATCGAGAATGCGATACCGCACGGGATCCAATATCGCAGCAGGTCTTTGCCGGTGCCCTCATAGTGAAAATTCTCGACGCCGAAGCGAGCGTTGTCGACTTCGTATTTTTGCAACTCGGCGGTCATCCACGGCACCGCCCAGCCCAAGGTGATCACCGACATAACCGCATAGCCGAACCACAGCCAGGCATAACCGGCCGCCGAACCATCTTGCCCACCGCGAATGCCACGCCACACGGTGCGCGCCAGACGATAGCGCCGGGCGCGGAAATAGGCGTAGCGGGTCAGCCAAAAAATCGCGATAAAATACAGAAAGTTCGCCACGACGAAGATATCGGGCATGTTGGTCTGCAGGAAAACCGAGAGAAATTGATAGCCGATTATCAACGGCACGAGCACGGCAATGACGATCAAAAAACCGATGAACAGCTCCAGGCCTCGGCCGGTATATTCCAGCAGATCGCCATCGATTTCGATGCTGTTCCAAAAATATTGCCGCAGCCGCGTGCGGGCCCAGAACCGGTAGATGCCGAACGTCACCATGCCGAGCGCGGCGTTCAACATCAAAATGCCGAACAGTGACCCCCGCCGACCCCAAAAGCCGACGATTCGCTCGCCCTGCGGGCTCGCCCCATCGCCGGAAGCCCCGGCACTAATTACTGCGTCGGTCATGAAATCCCCATCGCGCGATTGTCTCGCAATGGTGGCACGGGGCGTTTCCAAATTCAAACATTGATGACCCGGTTGGTTAACGCAAACTAACCATAAACCGGCGGTTAACCTTAGGGAATCAGCACCGCCGCCCCGGTAACGCGGCCCTCGCGCAGGCGGTTCAAGGCTTCGTTGGCCTCGTCCAAGGTAAAGGTCTCAATCTCAGTTTTGACCGGTACTTTCGGCGCGAGCGCGAGAAATTCATCGCCGTCGCGCCGGGTCAGGTTGGCGACCGAGCGAACAATCCGCTCGTGCCAGAGGATTTCATAGGGGAAGGTGGGAATGTCGCTCATATGGATGCCGGCGCAAACCACCGTGCCACCCTTGCGCACGGCGCGCAGCGCCGCCGGCACCAGCGCACCGACCGGCGCGAACAGGATCGCCGCATCCAGCGGTTCCGGCGGCAACGCGTCCGATCCCCCGGCCCACACCACACCGAGCCGGCGGGCAAATTCTCGACCCGCCCGATCGCCCGGTTTGGTGAACGCAAACACATCATGGCCTTCGAATCGCGCCACCTGGGCAACGATATGGGCGGCGGCGCCAAACCCGTAGATACCGAGCCGCGCAGCGTCACCGGCCATACGCAACGACCGGTAGCCGATCAGTCCGGCGCACAACAACGGCGCGGCCTCGGCATCGCTATATCCACTGGGCAACCTAAAAACATAATGTTGATCGGCGAGGGTCATGTCGCTATAGCCGCCGTCGATCGTATAACCGGTAAATCCGGGCGCATCGCACAAATTCTCATGGCCGCTGCGGCAGTAATGACAAACACCGCAAGTGTGCCCGAGCCATGGCACGCCGACCCGCTCGCCGGCCTGGAATTGCTCAACCAGCGTGCCGACGGCGATCACTTCGCCGATGATCTCGTGACCGGGGATGAGCGGCAGTTTTGGCGCTGTCAGTTCGCCATCGATCACGTGTAGATCGGTGCGGCAGACCCCGCAGGCATGCACCTGGATCAAGACATCCTGGGGGCCTGGCGTGGGATCGGCCAAGGTCCGCATCACCAGCGGCGTGTTCGCCCGGTCGAGCACCATTGCGCGCATTACTCACTCCGTTGGCAAACCTGAACAGACAAATCGGACGACTTGCCTGTAAACTAGCGCCAACTATCCCGCGATTGACCATTGGCGGTAAAGGGATATCGGCGCGATGCGACTAAAACGCTCAGAACTGGCGGTGCTGATCTTCACCCTCACCTATGTGGTGGTGTTCGGGTCGGTTTTCATCGCCGCCGGCAATAGCGAGTTCATCTGGTATGTGATCACCCTGGTGATCTTCCTGGGCCTGATCGCCGCCACCCAACGGGTCGCCCAATTCCCCGCCTTCATTTTGTGGGGGTTGGCGATTTGGGGGCTGGCGCATATGGCCGGCGGCGGTGTGACCGTCGGCGAGGGCGTGCTCTACAGCTATATGGTTGTGCCGCTGACCCCGGCCAGCGAACTGGCGATTTTAAAATACGACCAGATCGTCCATTTCTTCGGGTTCGGTGTCGCCACGCTGGTGCTGTGGCACATATTGCGGCGTAACTTCCCCATGCTCGACGGCACCAAGACCATCTACGCCTTCGCCATCCTCGGCAGTATGGGCCTCGGCGCCCTCAACGAGTTGATCGAATTCACTGCCGTTCTGGCGTTCCCCAATACCAATGTGGGCGGCTATATCAACACCGCCCTCGATCTGGTGTTCAACACGCTGGGCGCCATCACCGCAGCGATCCTGGCATCGTTTCTCTCATCGGCCTCCCAACAACAGGCAAACCGCTAAACGCCGTTAATCGAGACCCGGCTTGTCCTGACGGGTTTGCTTGAGCCGGCCGCGATGGGTCTTGGCATCGAGCCGGCGCGCCTTGGCGGCGCGGCTGGGCTTGGTCTTGACC
>JABDJY010000438.1 GCA_013003285.1 Alphaproteobacteria bacterium
GACATGCGATCCCTCCCGCAGCAATTCCATTCGCACGAGACCGGGAATTTCCTCGAAGACTAGAACATCACCCTTTGGCGGCTGCCGTTGTTGCTCCGCCAGTCGTGCCAGAACGAAGGCGGTGCCAACATTGGGGTGACCGGCGAACGGCAACTCCGCGAGCGGCGTAAAAATACGGACTTGCGCCGTATGCCCGGCCGATTGGGCCGGCAAGACGAATGTCGTCTCCGATAAATTGAACTCGGCGGCGATGGACTGCATTTGCCCGCTCGAAAGCCCTTGCGCATCGGTGATCACCGCAAGCGGATTTCCGCCGAACTGGCGGTCGGTGAAAACATCGACGGTCTCGAAATCCAACTTCATGATGCCCACCTTAAACCCCGGTCCTTTGTCGCCTGCAGATCAATCGCGCCATTCCGGCGGCGGCACCGGGGTCCACGGCCGCTTGAGGCCCAAATCGTCGACGATGGCGTTCGCCGCGATATAGCCCGGAGCGCCATTGATGCCACCACCATTACCGGTCGAGGAGCCGCATAGATACAGGCCGTCGACCGGGGTGCGGGTGCCCGATAGAAGCGGATGGGGCCGATTGATCCCGAGTTGCGACGGAATATAGGCGCCCATGCGAACCGCGCCCTGGCGCATATTTACATTGAGGCGCTCGACATCGCGCGGCGTGAACAGAAATTCGGCGCGCACATTGTCGGCGGTGAGATTGGGCGCATATTCGCGCCACACGTCGAGAATTCGTTGCGCATACGCGTCCTTGTCGCGGTCCCAATTTTCGGCATCGCCGTCAACCGCATAGGGCGCAAAGGGCCACCAGAATGCCGAATGGCCATCGGCGGGGGCGTAGGTCGGATCGAACTGGCTGTTACACGCGCCATTGCCCATGAGCACGTCGGGGAATTTACCGGCCGCGCAGTGTTCGAAGCATTGCTCAACCTGCGCGATGTCGTCCATGCCGAAGAAGATATTGAAGGCCCGGTCGATATCCGGGTCGAAGTCCCGCGATTTGTAGATGGGCCGCTCGCGCAACGCCAAATGCAAGGTGACCAGGCTGTGATTGCCCCAATGCCAGTTGTTCAACTTGGTGCGGACCTCTTCGGGGAACAATTCTTCGCCGGTCATGTGCATGGTGGCGGGCGCATCGATGGCGCTGGCGACAAACTGGCGCCCCTCGATGGTCTCGCCCGTAGCCAATCGAACACCGGTCGCCCGGCCACCCGTGGTGCAAATTTCCTCGACCGCGGCGTTCAGCATCACCGCCCCGCCGCCGGCCTCGACGATCCGCGCCAACGCCAGCGGAAGCGCCACGGCGCCGCCGACGGGAAGCGTGAAACTCATGGTGTTGGAGAAAATCGCCGGAAACACCATGCCGGCGCCGGGCTGATTTTCGGTTGTGATGACGTGCATATAGGACGTGAACAGGGTGCGGATGCGGTCATCGTCGAAATATTCACGCACCACGCTGAACAGATCATGTTCGGCATGGGACAGGAATGTCTTCGCTTCCGGTCCGGACAATCGATCGCGCAATTGATCGATCGGCAGTGGCGCATTGTAGAGCAGCGAGACCAGCAACGGCCGCATCTTCACCGCATAGAGATTATGCAATTCTCGGAACGTCTCGGCGTCGCGTTTTGAGAAACGCGCCAGCGACGCGCAAGTCGCCTCCAAATCCTGATGGATGACGACGCAGGAGCCGTCGCGAAACGCCGCCGCCTGCTGGACCAGCGGCTCGATATAGGAAAAGCCGAAACGGTGCAGATCCAGGTCGCGCATCAAGGGCGCCAGGCCAAATCCCATGAAAAAGTTGGCATGCAGGTTGAACCGGTGCCCCGGCAGGGTCGGCTCTTGCGTGCTGGTGCCGCCGCCGATTTGGGCGTTGCGCTCGAGCACCGCGATCTTCAGGCCCGCGCGCGCCAGATAGGCGGCAAGGGTCAGCCCGTTATGGCCGGCACCGATAATGACGCCATCATAGTCTTGCATCGCCCTGCTCCCCAGTTGCGTCTCGGTTTAGCGCTACCCCACCGGCGATAGCCCCGCCGTGCCGGTGCCGCAGACAATTGCCGCCATGATTTGTTCGTCCGGCGCGGCGGCCTTGCCGGTCTGGATCGCCGCGACCGCGGCGGCACCGGCAAGCTCGACCGCCTGCCCCATCTCGAACCATAACCATTGAGCGGCGGCGCGCATCTCCTCGTCGCTCACCAGCACGATATCATCGACATATTTCTCGATGATCGCCAGATTGATCTCGGCGCTACGCCGTGGCGCCAAGGTGTTCGCACCGCTATCGACGGCATCCAGCGTCACGAGTTCACCCGCCTGCAGACTGTCGGAGAGGGTCGGCGCGCCAACCGGCTCAACACCGATTATCTTAATGGCCGGCTTGATCGCCTTAGCCGCCAGGGCAACGCCGGCGATGAGACCACCGCCGCCGATCCCGGCGACGATGACGTCGATATCCGGCGACTGCTTCAGCATTTCGCGGGCGATGGTCCCCTGCCCGGCAATTACGGCAGGATCGGCAAAGGGGTGAATATAGGAGAGACCGTCCGCTTCGGCGCGCACCAATGCGGCTCGTTCGGCGTCGTCCCACACCGCGCCTACGACAACGACTTCGGCACCCCAGCCGCGTATCTTCTCCGCCTTATCGGCCGGGGTATTTTTCGGGAGGTAAACCACCGCCGGACAACCCGACGCATGGGCCCCATAGGCCACTGCAAGCCCATGATTTCCGCCAGATGCGGTGATCACGCCGCGGGCCAAAGCTGCGTCGTCGAGCTGCAGAATGGCATTGTTGGCGCCACGCACCTTAAAGGCCCCGGTGACTTGCAAAGATTCCAGCTTCAACAGGGTGGGGCCGGACCGCAGCGGATCGCGAATATAGCGTGTGCGCAGGCACGGCGTGCGCCGAACCCGGCTACTGATGCGCGCCGCCGCCGCCTCAACATCGGCCAAGGTAACCCTGTCTGCTAATCCGCTCATCGCACTTCCCTCAAACCATCTCTCAACAGCCTCCATACTAAGCCAAGAGGCGCACCTCGCACCCGTACATTTCCTCGGAAACTGGGCCAAACAGGTTCATCAAGTAATTAACGTCAATTTTTCGCAAAAATAGAAATAAGTATTAATGATCATTAAAGATTATTTAATGTTGTGAGTATAAATAAGTAAGCGTGGAAATCACTCTGAATGTTTCACTGTAACCCGCTGCAGGCGCGGGAAAATTGATGGTAGGCGATGTCCCCGGTACGAGCGATCGGCCCGGCATATCGGAATTGAATGGCAGCGAAGCTAGATACGGCACAAGATTCGGTTACCCAGGGCATCCCGCTCGATCTGGGCCCCATGCTGTCGCCCTATCGCCACCATAAGCAACTTTCAATCCGTATCGAGAAACTGCCGCAGCTCGCGCGATTGTCGAGCGGACACAATAACGGCGACTGTACATTTTCGCTGAAACTCGATGACTTGCCGGGCCTTCTCTACCTGCCGCCGCCCGGTGACGAACCGTCACCAGTCACGCTGGTTTTGCGGATCATCAATGTTGATGATGACTACGCAACCACGCTGGCCTTGATCGACATACAGCTGCCGCAAGAACCGTCCGGTGATGACGGCGCCAATCCCAAACTCCGAGTTGTTGAGGCAGACAAGGACGACAGTCCGGACGTCGCGGACGAGCCCGCCGAAGCGGCATCTCTGATGTCTATTCACGTCAAGCGCCCGCCCCAAACGGTCGGCAAAGTCGGGGCGGAGCCACCCGATGTCAGAAAAGAGCTGGAGGCCGAACTTTCGGACCTACGCGAGCAGATGGCGGCGTCGACAGACGATGCCGCGGCGACACACCAACAGGCATTTCAAGCGGCGGAGGCTGCTCTCGCCCGTGACTTTGTCGAGCAGATTAAAGCCACCAAGGAACAGCTCGAGCAGGGATTCGAGGCGCGCCTAGCGCAAGCCCTCCAGCAAGCCGAAGCGCAAACCGAAGAAACGGTCAACGCGCGCATCGCCGCCATCGAGCAGCAAGCCAAGGAAGCTGCCGACCGCGCCCGCGCCGAAGCCCAAAAGGACTACGAGAAAGAGCTGTCCGAGCTTCAGCAACAGCAAGACGTCGGGGCGGTCGATGTCGACGAAGTGCGGAAACAGGCGCTCAAGACCGCCGAGGCCGAGCATGCACATGTTGTCGCCGAACTAGAGGCCACCCATCAAAGCGCCCTCAAGGGGCATACCGCCAAAATCAAAGAGCAATTGGAGGCGGAGTTCGAGACCCGCCTCGAGAAAGCTATCAGCCAAGCCGAAAAGCAGACTGCAGCGCTCGCTGCCGCGGCAGATAAAAAGGTCGAGTATGCCGAAGCCGAGGCCGAACGCGCCCGGGCCAAAGCGAAGAAGGAGTTCGAGAAAGAACTGACCCGCCTGCAGAAGCAACTCGATGCGGCGGGCAGCGAACGGGATAAAGAGCACAAGAAGGAAATCGCGGCATTCGAGACTGCCCATGTGCGGGCGATGGAAGACTTGCAGCAGACCCATGCCGCAGCGCTCGAAGCCCAGGCGGTCACGGCTAAGGAACAGATCGCGGCGACCCAAGCCCGGCTGGAACAGGAGGCCGAAGAACGGCAGGCGGAATCACAGCGGCGAGCCAACGAGGAAGCGCAGGCACAGCTCGCCAAAGCCAATGCGACCTGGCAGGCGGAAGAAGCCGAACGGCAAGCAGCCCTGCGCGCTGAATTCGAGGCCGAACTCGCGCAACTTCGACAACAGCAGGAAAGCTCAAGCGTCGACATCGACGCGGTGCGACGGGAAGCGGCCGAAACCGCTAAGGCCGAACACGCCCGTCAGATTGCTGAGTTAGAAGACAACCACAATCGCGTCCTCGAAGAACAGGCTGCGGCAACCAAGGCGGAACTAGAGCAGGCATTCGCCGCCCAGCTTGCCGAAGCCGTGCAAGATGCCAAGGCGAAGGCCGAAGCCGGCATGGCCGAGGCCCGCCAGAGTTGGGAAGTCAAAGCCGAGGCCACCCTATTGGCCGCACGCAAAGCCTGGAAGACTGAGGAAGCCGAGCGCATCGCTGCTCTTAAGAGCGAGTCCAGCACGAGCGACGATAAACAACACGAGCAGGAACTCGCCGATCGTATCGCCGCGGCAACGCGCGAGGCGGAAGAAAAGGCCGAACAGATGGTCGAGGCCCGCCTGGCCACGGCGCGTCAGGTCTGGGAAGCTGATGCGGATTCCGCCTTGTCGAGCGCGCACGAAACTTGGCAGACCGAGGAAGCAAGCCGCATCGCAGCAGCGACGAAGGCGCTAGAAGCAGAACTTGCGCAACTCCGGGAAAACCCACCGGCCAGCGACATCGATGTCGAAGAAGTGCGCAAACAGGCGGTGGCGGATGCCGAGGCCGCTCACAAGGCAGAGATCGAAGCCTTAAAGAGCGCCCACGCGAGCGCACTCGAGAATCAGACGACAACCAGCTCTAGTCCAGCAGATGAAGATGTCGAGGCGCGTATCGCCGAGGCTTTGCGCGAGGCGGAAGAGAAAACCGAGGCGCGCCTGAACAAGGCGCGGCTCGTCTGGCAGACCGACGCCGACGCCAAATTGGCCGCCGCCCGTGAGGCCTGGGAAGCCGAAGTCGCGAACCGACAAACAGGCGGAAGGAGGTCGCGCAAAGAATCGTCGCATAGTGCGCTAACAGCGCGCGAACGCGCCTATCGCCGGCAGCGCGACTGGAAACCCCGCCGTTCCTGGGTCATCGCCATGTTGGTATTAGGCGTGATTGGGGTGCCGCTACTGCTGCCCGAGGC
>JABDJY010000442.1 GCA_013003285.1 Alphaproteobacteria bacterium
GACCAAAATAGCTTCGCCGAGGCTGGCGCTATGGCGCGCAAGATCGACGCCATGTCGGACGCCTATGTCACAACCGCATACCGCCAGCGTTTGGCGGGCGTACTTGTCGAGCGGGCGCTGGCACAAGCCGCCGCCCGCGCCGTTGGGGAGGGCTGATCCATGGCCGACACCAGGGAAATTACCGTCACCATCAATGGCCAGGCCGAAACCCGCGCGGTGGAAACCCGCACCAATCTGGCCGATTTTCTGCGCCACGAGGTGGAGCTGACTGGCACCCATGTGGGCTGCGAGCACGGTGTGTGCGGCGCGTGTACTGTGCTGGTCGATGGCGACGCGGTGCGCTCCTGCCTGATGCTAGCGGTGCAGGCCGACGGCCATGAGGTCACCTCGATCGAGGGCCTTGCCGCCGATGACGGCACGCTGCATCCGGTACAGGATGCGTTCTGGAAGAATCACGGCCTGCAGTGCGGGTTTTGTACGCCGGGTATGGTGATTTCGATCGCCGCATTCCTCAAAGACAATCCCGACCCTACCGAAGAAGAAGTGCGGTCGGCGATCTCGGGCAATATCTGCCGCTGTACCGGCTATCAGGGCATCGTCGCGGCGGCGCTTGAGGCGGCAAAGACAATGCGGCAGGAGGGCTAATCGATGGTTCGCTACACAGGCGCAGAAGTCCAACGCATGGAAGACCCGCGGCTTTTGACCGGCCACGGACGCTATGTCGACGATATCCACGTGCACGGCATGCTCCACGCCGCCTTTCTGCGCTCGAGCCATGCGCATGCGCGCATCCGGTCCATCGATACCAGCGCTGCGCAGGCGCTGGCGGGCGTCCACGGGGTGTTCACCCAGGCCGACTTGGCGGTTCCAGACACCGCACAGGCGATGAACCAGCTCTACCCGGCGCCGGTTATCCATCAGGACATCACCCAGCACCCGATGGCCACCGACGAGGTCTGTTATGTTGGCCAGACGGTGGCGCTGGTCGCCGCCGACAGCCGCGCCATCGCAGAAGATGCACTGGCACTGATCAATGTCGACTACGAGCCGCTGCCGGCGGTGGTCGACTGCCGCACCGCCCAGGCCGATGATGCGCCGTTGGCCCATATCGGGTCTGACAATAATCTGGCCGGGCAGTTGAAATCGGCGTTCGGCGATATCGACGACGCGTTCGCCAAGGCCGATCATGTTTTCGCTGCCAGTTTCATGCAACATCGTGGCGGTTGTCACTCGATGGAAACCCGCGGTGTGCTCGCAGTCGATAATCCCCACGAGGACGGCTTGACCATCTGGTCGTCGACCCAATGCCCCTATTTGGTGCGCCGGGCGCTGGCGAACCATCTCGGCGAACCGGAAGACCGGGTGCGCATCATCGCCCCCGATGTCGGCGGTGGATTCGGACCCAAGGCCGGATTCTATGCCGAAGAGATCGTCATTCCGGTGGTGGCGCGCCAACTCGGCAGGCCGCTGAAATGGATCGAGGACCGGCGCGAACATTTCACCGCGACCACGGGCCAGCGCGATCAGCATTGGGATCTCGAAGTCGCCTGCGACAAGGACGGTAGAATGCTCGGCCTGCGCGGCACGGTCACCCATGAGAACGGCGCCTACATGCCTTATGGTGCGTTGCTGCCGTTCACATCCGTCACACCGTTGCCCGGCTCCTATGCCATTCCGGCGCTCGATGTGACGTTGAATTTCGTCTTTACCAACACCACGCCCACCACCCCGGTGCGCGGCGCTGGCCGGCCGTACGGTATTTACGCGGTCGAGCGCATGGTGGAGACCATTGCGCGCGAACTCGGCCTTGATCCCGCTGAAGTACGCCGGCGCAATTTCGTGCGCGCCGATCAAATGCCGTACGAGACCGGCGCCAAACTGCGCGACGGCATGCCGGTGCGCTACGATAGCGGCGACTATCATGCGTGCCAGGATAAGGCGCTGGAATTGGCCGATTACACCGGCTTCAAGGCCCGCCAGGAAGCGGCGCGGGCGCAAGGCCGCTATCTCGGCATTGGCGTGTCGGCCTGTATCGAAGATACCGGCGTCGGTCCCTATGAGGGCACCACGGTGCGCATCGAACCGTCGGGCAAAATCATGGTACGCACCGGCGCGGCCAGCCAGGGTCAAGGCCATCATACGATGATCGCCCAGATCGTCTCCGATCAGCTGGGCGTGCGGCCCGACGATGTGCTGTTCGAAGCCGCCGACACCGGCAAGTTTCCCCAAGGCGTCGGGACCATCGGCAGCCGGGTGACCGCCAATGTCGGCCCGTCCTCGTTTGACGCGTCGAACCAGGTACGCGAAACAGTGCTTAAACTGGCGGCTGAAACCCTCGAAGCCTCCGAGCAGGATCTGGAATTGGAGGACGGCGAGGTGCGGGTCACCGGCGCGCCCGATGTCAAAGTGACCCTGGGCGAATTGGCGTTAAAATTGGCGCCCATGTCGGGCGGCAAAATACCGGCCGGATTTTCACCCTCGCTCGAAGCGACATCCTATCTGGGCTCGTCGGGCAGTCCGGTCGCCAGCGGTTCCAACGTCGCCGAGGTCGAGGTCGATATCGGCACCGGCGAAGTGCGTGTGCTGCGTTATTCGGTGGCCCATGATTGCGGCACCATGATCAACCCGATGATGGTCGACGGCCAGATTATCGGCGGCGTGGTGCATGGCATCGGCAACGCCTTGTTCGAGCGCATGATCTATGACGATCAGGGTCAGCCGCTGACCACCAATTACGGCGAATATCTGCTGCCGCTGGCGAGCGAGATGCCCCATATCGATATCGTCCATCAGGAATCGCCGTCGCCGCTCAACCCGCTCGGGGTCAAGGGCGCGGGCGAGGGCGGCACCATCCCGGCCGCCCCGGCGATTGTCGCGGCAATCGAAAACGCGCTGGTCGATTTCGGCGTGGTGATCGACTATTACCCGGTCGACCCGCAATATCTCACTGGCCTGATCGACGCGGCACAGGCGCAGGCGGCGGAGTAGAATCCGCCACTTATTTGGGGCCTAATCGTGGACAATCCTACCGTCGCCCGACAGCAGGATGGCGATCGGGCGGGTGCGTTCGAAATAGGACAGGATGATCATGGCGATCACTGTCAGCGGCACACATAAGAACATGCCGACAATGCCCCAGATGCTGCCCCACAGGGCCAGCGATAGGATGACCACCAGGGGGCTGATATTCAGCGAGCTGCCGGTCAGCCGGGGTTCCAGCACGTTGCCGATGAGAAACTGAATCACCCCGATGCCACCCAGCACGATGAAAAAGGGCACCGGCGTTGAAAATTGCACCAGCGCCAATAGGGCCGGGAAGATGATCCCGAGCAGCGAGCCGTCGGTGGGAATGTAGTTGAGCAGGAAAATGATGAAGCCCCAGAACTCGGCGAAATCGACGCCGACGATCTTGAGCACGCCATAGCTGATGGCGCCGGTCAGCACGCTGGTCATGGTCTTGATGGCGACATAGGTCTGAATTTGCTCCTGCATGCGGTGCAGCAGGCTTTGCATTTCTTCCCGGCGGTTTTTGTCGGGAAACAGGGCGCGCATCTTCTTGTCGAAGCCCTTCTGCTCGAACAGTAGAAACAGCACATAGATCAAAACGATACCGAAACTGCCGGCGAAGCTGGCGGCGGCGCTTGCGAAACGCGTCGCCAGATTGCGTAGATCGATCTGTCCAAACACAGAGGCGATATCAGGCGGTTGCGAGAATCCAGCCAAGTTCGACGCCTTGGCGATCAGGATTTCGATATTCGCCTGATAGCCCGGCGCGGCGGCGCTGACATCGGCGATATTGTCGCTGATCAATTCGGCGATCAGTCCCAGACCGATCAAAACCGTGATGACGGCCAAGGTCATCGACACCCAACCCGGTAGATGGCGGGTGCCGAAAGGCAGTAGGTGGAAGCCACGGGCCAGGGCGTTCAGCAGGTACCAGATCATGATCGCCACGGCGATGGGAATGAGCAGGTCGCGGCCTTCGATGAACAGAACGACGGTGAGGGCGACAACGATTGCCGACGATGCGAACGCGGCAGTTCTTCCAGAAACTTGCTCAGGCACGGGCGCGGCTCCCCTTATTCGTGGCTGTTAATCGCCTCTAGCATAAGTGCCGCCGATTTGGCTCTAGGGCAGTTATGGACTTGTCTTGCGTTGACGGCAGTGGCGCGAAAATGGTTTGCTGAAAGCTAATGAAGAAGGCGTGTCAGGTAACCGCCAGGCGCCACAACAATAAGACGGGGAGAACGATTTATGCCGACGCCATTAGAGGGTTCGCGCCTGGAGCGCATGGAAAGAGAAGATTGTCCGGCGGAACATTTGGAGGCCTGGGACGAGATTTTGCGCACCCGTGGCTTCGATATTATGCCCAACGTGTTTGCCCTGCTAGCCAATAGCCCGGGCGCCATGGCGGCGGTCACGCCGGTCGGCGCCCATGTGCGCTACAACACCGACTTCGATGATGTGCTGCGGGAGTTGGTCATCATGACCGTGGCCCAGGAATTGCGCTGCGAATATGAGTGGAAACACCATTGGCGGGTTGCTGAGCGGGCCGGCGCGACGCCGGAACAATTGGCGAAAATCGGCTCGCCGGAACTGGAAGCCGAACCGTCGCCGGTAGGTCCCGCCGTCCGCTACGCCCGTATGCTGACCCAGAACGAGCCCATCGACGACGCCATGGTCGATACGCTGAAAGCGGATTTCGGCGTCAGCGGGTTCGTCGATCTGACCGTCATGATCGGCTATTACGGCATGCTGGCGCGGTTCATCAACACCGCCATCATTCCGGTGGAAGACAGCTACAGCGATATCAGTTTCAACAAGGTTACTTAGCCCCGTTTGGGCTGGTGGGCGGGCGGCGCGCGCATCGATATACCAATAATCAGGCCTCGATTTAGCGAGAGCCGAGAAGGAGGAAACCCATGGTAAAGGTCGTTGTCCAAATGTATCCGGTGCTTCGCGCCGATGGACCGGAGGAGCGTAAGGAACTTCGCCCGATTGGCCGTAATAAGGAGCGCTTCCAGGAGGCCATGGACGGCATGCCCGACATTCTCCAGGCGATGGATGATCTGGGGGTGTGGGGCGTCTCCTCCATCGAGCATCATTTCCATTCCGAAGGCTACGAGGTTGGCCCGTCGATCGGGATGAACACCGGCTACTGGGCCGGCCTGACCAAAAAAGTCAGAATTGGCAGTCTCGGCTATGTCATGTCCGTCGACGATCCGATTCGCGTTGCCGAGGAAACCGCGACCCTCGATCACATCACCAAGGGGCGTTGCTTTGTCGGCTTCGCCCGAGGCTACCAGTCGCGCTGGACTAACGTGCTGGGTCAGAAGCTGGGCAGCGTCGCCACCCTGTCGGACGGGAGTTCGGACGACGAGCACAACCGCAAAATTTTCGAAGAGCAGGTCGAGATCGTGATGAAGGCGTGGACCGAAGGCACCTTCGATTACAAGAGCGATCTATGGGAGTACCCCTATCCCCATGACGAAGGCCTGGAAGGCTGGTTCATGGGTGATGTTACGAGGCAGTTGGGTGCGCCCGGCGAAATGGACGAAGAAGGCAAGCTGCGCAAGATCTGCGTTGTCCCGGCGCCCTATACAGAGCCCCATCCGAAGGTTTTTATTGCGAGTAATGCCAGTATCGAGACCGTCGAATATGCCGGTGCGCGCGGCTTCATACCAACCTATTTCTCCAGTATCGGCCGTTGCGCAACCTATGGTCCGCGCTATACCGAAGTGGCCAACGAAAATGGCTTTAATTTTGTGCCGGGTCAGAACCAGGCGATCGTTCGTTGGCCCCATATTGGTGCCAGCCATGACGAGGGTGCGCAGATGGCGCTCGATTGGTCGGGCGATATCTTCCAGAACTTCTATGGCCCCTTGTTTCCCGATTGGACGTCGAAGGCGCAGGGTGTGGATAGCAAACGTCTGCTCGAGTTGATGGACGATACCGGCCTGTTCCAGTACGGCACCGTCTCGGAAGTTCGCGACTTCTATATCGACCAGTGGAAGCAGCTGCCGGCGGAATACATCACCTTGATCTATCATTACGCCCAGACGCCGAAGGACGAGATGATCGCGCAGATGAAGATCTTCATGGAAGAAGTGAAGCCGGCTTTGGACGAGCTAGCCGACTTCCCGGAAATGGATGAAGCCGCCGAATAGAATAGGCGCGAACCGATCTTGACGGGCGGTGGCCACGGTCGCCGCCCGTTTTTTTGGGCTTCAAGAGTGATGCGGATCGAGGCATAGGTTGTGAGGGTGGTCCGCAAGCGATTCCATGATACGGCAATCGGTGACCTTGCCACCCTCACATTCGCCAATCATGCGTTCCAGTTCAGCCTTGAGACGCGTTAAGGCGTCGATGCGCCGGTCGACATCGGCGAGATGTCCGCGTGCAATGGCATCGATGGACTCGCAAGAATGATCCGGGAAATTCGCCAAATCTAGCATTTCGCGGATGTCTTTTTGCGAGAATCCGAGTTCGCGGCTGTGTCGAATAAAGCCCAGCAGCGCGAGGTGCTGTGCGCCATATAGTCGGTGGTTGCCGGACGAGCGCGGAGGCTGCGGCAGTAGACCGACCTGCTCGAAATAGCGGATCGTCGGCACTTTGCATCCGGTTCGCCGCGCCAATTCACCAATCGGAAATTCTTCCAGGTCCATCATTATACCTCTTGTACCTATAGTTACTATAGATACTAGATTGTCAGTATTTGGTGCAACGAAGTTTTGCGAGGACACGCTTAATTTGTCGGGATGTTGCCATACGACAGTGACGTTCGAGGGCCTGTCGCCCGGGTTCAAACGTGCGCTTTGGGCGGTGATTATTATTAACGCCGCGATGTTCACTGTCGAAATGACGGCTGGCGTGCTGGCCCAGTCGCAGGCATTGAAAGCGGACGCGCTGGATTTCCTCGGCGATACGACGACTTACGCTATCAGCCTGGCGGTCATCGGTGCGCCGCTGGCCTGGCGTGCCCGCGCCGCCTTGTTCAAAGGATTGAGCCTCGCCCTGTTGGGCCTGTGGGTGCTCGGAACGACCGGATATAGCGTGCTGATCCTCGAAGTGCCACGCGCCGAAACTATGGGGATTGTTGGGTTTTTAGCGTTGGCGGCGAACCTAATCAGCGTCCTCCTGTTGCTGCGTTATCGTAACGGCGATGCCAATGTACGCTCGGTATGGCTATGCAGCCGTAATGACGCCATCGGCAATGTGGCGGTTATCGCCGCGGCTAGCGGCGTCTGGATAACGGCATCGGCTTGGCCGGACCTTATCGTCGCCAGCGTTATGGCTAGTCTGTTCCTGTGGTCGTCGTTCCAGATCGTGCGCCAGGCGCTCGGTGAACTCCGCCATGCGCGCGAACATGCAGATGCGGCAAGTACCATCATGTCGTAAGGGATAAATTGTCCCTGCGCCGCCCCTTGGACCATTGGAGCCTAACCCCTAGTATCGCCGCCTGATTTTCCGGGACGGTGAGTAATGCTTCATTCCACATACGCCACCAACGGCATGGTCGTGGCGCCCCATCATCTGGCGGCCGAGGCAGGCCTCGATGTCCTGCGTGAGGGCGGTAACGCCATCGAAGCCATGGTTGCCGCGGCCGCCGCCATCGCCGTCGTCTATCCCTTCATGAATTCCATCGGCGGTGACGGGTTTTGGATCATTGCCCCGCCCGACGGCGACCCGGTGGCGATCGATGCTTGCGGTGCCGCGGCGCAAGCCGCCACCGCCGACTTCTATCGCGACCACGGCCATGCAGCGATTCCGGCGCGCGGACCCCATGCGGCGCTGACCGCGGCGGGAACGATTTCGGGCTGGCAGGCGGCGCTGGAAATATCGGCCCAGCAGGGCGGCAAGCTGCCGCTGTCGCGCTTATTGGCGGAAGCCATCGGCCATGCCCGCAACGGCGTTGGCGTCACCGATGGGCAGCAGCGCAATACCGCGGAAAGACTGCCCGAAATGGACGGGGTGCCGGGGTTCGCCGATACGTTTTTGATCGATGGCGAGGTTCCGCAGCCCGGCGATTTGTTCAAGCAACCGCGCTTGGCGGCAACCTTGGAACGTCTCGCCGAAGCGGGTCTGGACGATTTTTATCGCGGCGACATCGCCAAGGCGATCGGCGACGATCTTGCCGCCATGGGCAGCCCGGTCGCGCGCAGCGATCTGGAAAGCCATAGCGCGACCCTCAAGCAACCGCTATCGCTCGAGATCAGCGCCGGGACCCTGTTCAATATGCCGCCGCCGACCCAGGGGCTGGCCTCGCTGCTGATCCTCGGCGCCTTCGACCGCTTGGATTGTGCTGAAGCCGATGGGTTCGCGTTCGTCCATCTGCTGGTCGAGGCC
Organism: Alphaproteobacteria bacterium; assembly: GCA_013003285.1. GTDB lineage: Bacteria > Pseudomonadota > Alphaproteobacteria > UBA6615 > UBA6615 > JABDJY01. The sequence continues at coordinate 8,347 of JABDJY010000442.1, forward strand.
ACCAAGCAGGCCTTCGGGGTGCGCGACGGACACATCACCGACCCGGCCTATATGGCGGAAGACCCCATGAGTTTCCTGACCGACCCGGTGGTCAAATCGCTCGCTGCCGCGGTCAATCCGGTACAGGCTAGTGCCTGGCGGCGCGGTGCCGATAAAGGCGACACGGTCTGGCTCGGCGCCATCGACCGCGATGGCATGGCGGTGAGTTTCATCCAAAGCGTCTATTGGGAATTCGGCTCCGGCGTCGTCCTGCCGCAGACCGGGATCACCTGGCAGAACCGTGGCGCCAGCTTCGCGCTCGAGCCCGGCGCGCGCAACGAGCTCAAACCCGGTCGGAAGCCGTTCCATACGCTGAACCCGGCCTTGGCCCGCCTCAACGATGGCCGAGTGATGAGCTATGGCACCATGGGCGGCGAGGGCCAGCCGCAGACCCAGGCGGCGGTGTTTGCCCGCCATGTGCGCTTCGGCCAAGGCCTGCAGACGGCGATTAGCGCGCCGCGCTGGTTGCTCGGCCGCACCTGGGGTGATGATAGCAACAATCTGAAAATCGAACCGCGTTTCGCCGATGGTGTCATCGAGGCGCTGCGCGCAGCCGGCCACGATTTGGTCGAGGTCGAGCCGTTCAGCGATCTGATGGGCCATGCCGGCGCGCTTGCACGCGGCCCTGATGGTGTCATCGAGGGCGGATTCGATCCGCGCAGCGACGGCCGCGCCGCCGGTTTCTAGGTTTGGATTACCGCGTAAATGCGCGGGTGAGGAATTGGCCAATGGCGCGGTTCGATTTGGCGCGCACCGCATCATCGCGGCCGATCAGATAGCCGTCGCTATCGACGCAGGCGGCGAGAATGAGCCGGCGCGAGATCGGTCCGGTCATGTGCAGAAACGTGAAGCTGTCGCGCACCACACCGTCGCGGCCCACCTTGAAGCGGCAATCGGCGAGATTGCGTCCGATGGTGCGCGGCCCCCGAAAGCTGCCATCCCATTGGTGGAATGCACCCTGATAGACCACGAACTCGGTTTCCGCGCCGCCCTCACGTAAATCACTCAATATTTCGTTGCAGCGCGCTGGATTGACGATGGCGTCGTTGGAACCGGCCAGCATCAGCAGCGGCGCGCCGGTGGCGCGGGTATCGTCAAAGCGGGCAATACACGGCCCGTAAAACGAAACATGGGCGGCGAAACGAAGTCCGTTGGGGCTAAGGGTTTCGGCGGTCTGCGCAAACGCTCCTAGCGTCGCGGCGATACCGCCATAGGAAAAACCGATCAGCGCAACCCGCTCGCCGTCGATCTCCGGCCGGGCGTCGAGAAATTTCAGACCGGAATAGGCGTCGGCCAGAACCATGGTCTCTGTCACTTCGAGCAAGCGTTGCACGAACCCGGTGCCCCGGTCGCGCCGGGCCCCGAAGGCGTCGACCACCAGGGCGGCCACTCCCATGGCGGCGAACTGTCCGGCGTAGGCGATTTCGCGCGCGCTCAACACGCCGGCTGCGCCGTGCAGCAGCACCACCGCGGGTACCGGATTTTCCGCCGTCGCGCCTTGCGGCACGAACAGCCCGGCGCGGGCTGGCGTGGGCGGATCCTCCTCGGCGCCGCGGCCGACCTCGCGCAGGGTGAAGGGGCTATGGCTGGGGTAAGAAACCAGGGCGCCGTTCACGCCGGTGATGTCGGCCGGGTTGGGCCAGCGGCTGAGATCGAATTCTTGGGCATGTGCGGGCTGCGCGAGCCCGATTGCCAATATGGCAGCACCCAAAAGGGAAGTCTTACGCCCAAGTCTGGGCAAGGCGCGCCGGCTGCGGTAAATCATCACCGTAAGATCATTATAAACGCCGTCGCGACCCGTCCAGGCGCGATCGTTCAAATTGTCGGGAGGAAATTATGACGTTCGAGCTGTATCACACGGCCCATTCGACCTGCAGTCAGAAGGTGCGGTTGACGCTGGCGGAAAAGGGCTACCCTGAACGCGGCAAGGACTGGGTCGAGCATGAGGTTGATCTCGGTAAGTTTGAGCAGCTGACGGCGGAATATTTGGCGCTCAACCCCAATGGGGTCGTACCGACTTTCGTCCATGACGGCGAGGTGGTCCTCGAATCCTCGGCTATCGTTGAATACCTCGACGACATTCTGCCCGATCCGCCCCTGTCGCCGCCCGATGCGCTGGGCAAGGCGCATATGCGGGCATGGCTGCGTTATCTCGAAGAAGTACCCACCGTGGCGGTGCGGGTGCCGTCCTTCGCCAATCTGTTTGCGCCCATGCGCTTTGCCAAGCTGCAGGACGAGCAGTTCTCCACCCATGCCGACCGGCTGCCGTTGCGCAAGGAGTTCTACCAGCGCATGACCAAGGACGGGTTTGGTGAGAAAGACGTCGGCAATGCCTGTGAACAAATCCGTCAGGCTTGCGAACGCATGCAGCAGGCAATCGAGGAAACCGGCGGCCCTTGGATTTTGGGCGAACAGTTTACGTTGGTCGACATCTTGATGGCGCCGGCGATCGACCGCATGGACGATCTGGGTTACGCAAAACTATGGGCCGATTTACCGCGCGTCATCGAATGGTTCGATAATCTACGCGCCCGTCCGTCCTACCAGGCCGCCTTCTATGAAGGCGCCCGCGTGTCCGAACGTTACCCCGACCATTTCCGCACCGCTGCCGATCTGGAAGCCGAGCGGGGCTATTAGCCCGCGGCCAGGACGGTTACACTGGCGCGGTGAATAGTTTCGCCGGGGTGATCAGATTTGGCTGGAATCTTCCCAACCGTGCTTGCCATAGGCTTCGGCCTGTTTGCCTTGCTGATGGTGTGGTCGCTGCTCAATCGGGGGGCAAAACAGCGCCGCGCTGCGTTGGGTGATGACGCCATCGACCAGTCGGCCAGCGAAATGATCGAAAAGCATGGCGACGACGCCGATAAGGCTGTCGCTGAGCTCGGCGCGGAATGTCTCGCCATCGGTGATTTCGAGGGCGAAGCGATCTGGAAGCAGGTGGCCAAGTCGATCGCCAAGATGCAGGCCGAAAAGGCGAAAAACGCCTCTACCTAAATCGTCGGGCTAGATCGTAGGGAAGGGGCCGACCCGTGATTCGTAGGCCTGGGTCGCCGGATGCTCGATGATCGGTGTCACCTCGACGGTCATCCATGGGTGCATGGGCAGCGACGCGATATTGGCGTGGAAGTCTTCCAGGCTATCGGCTTCCCAGATCGAGAAATTCGAACGCGCGCCGACCACCCGCCAAATCTTACGCATGCTACCGGCTTGGATCAGTTCGATCGCCCGGGCGGTTTCGGCCTCGCCAATTTCCGCCAATTTCGCCGGTTCCATATCGCCGGGCAGTTCCACAGTGATGCGCACCATGAGCAGCATGATTTCTCTCCTTGGGGGGTTAGGGATAGGCGCCGAGCAGGCGTCCCCACAGATATTGCAGGGGCAGAATTACGACCAGTGCGATGACAAAATAGACCGCCAGCACCCGCACCCCGGCGCGGATGGGAACACCGGCCAGCGCCATGGTGATGACGATCGGCGGCGCCTGATGGGGCAGGGGGAAGACCATGAAGGCGGGCACTTCGGAAAGCAGCACCGCGCGGATCGGCCAGTTGGTCGCCTGCGCGATGGCATCGGCGAAGGTGGTCATGATCGGCGCCACGATCGGCGCGGTCGCCACCAGGTTGATGGCGGCGCCGATGACGAAGATCTCGTAGAATGTGAGTAACCCACCATCCGCGGTCAGCGGCACATTGGCCAGCAATAAGGCGCCCAGCGCCGCGCCCAGTCCGGTATGGCTGGCGATCGATCCCATGCCGATGACCCCGGCGATGAACAGCCAGGGGCCGTAATTCACATCGGCGGTCAACACCTTCGATGACAGCATGCCGATGCGCGGCGTGATGCATAGAAGGGCCGCCGCGAGGGCGACCCATGCTGGCGATATACCGTGCAGGGAATCGGTGATCCACAAGGCCAGCGCGGCCAGCAGGATGATCAATAGCCGGCGCTCGTCGCCCGACCAATCGGCAGTTTTTTCGGCAACACCGTCGTGCTGCGGTTTGGCGCCGAACATGAAGGTGATCAAGCCGGTTTGGATGAGCAGGCTGAGCAGCCCGAGGATGGGGAAATTCAGCGCCGTATAGTCGAAATAGGTGAAGCGGATCCCGTGAATGCTTTCCGCCACCCCGGCGAACGCCATGCTGACCACGGTCGACGGCAAGATGCCGAAGGCGGGAAGGGTCGAGCCCAGGGCGGCGGCGACAACCAAACCGAAACGGGCTTGGGTGTGTTCGGCAAAGCCCAACCGGTCGGCCAGCGCCATCGCCAGCGGCGCCATCAAAACAGCGCGCGCCGAGGCCGACGGCATCAGGAAGGCGAGCACCACCCCGGCCATGGCGATGCCCAGCGCCATGGCGAAGTAGCGCGCCGGTAAGTGATCCACCAATGCCTGTACCGCACGGTTTGCCAGGCCGACGCGCTGCACCGCGATGGTGATGACCAGACCGCCGAACACCAGCCAGGTGGCGCTGGCGTGGAAGCCGGAGAACACCACATTGGACGGCGCGATATCGAGCACCATCGTGACCAGAAACATGATCAAGCCGGTGATATGGATGGGAATGGCGCCGGTCGCCCATAGGGTGACCGAGAACAGCACGATGCCGGCGGCTTGCCAGACCAGTGAATCCTCGGTCCATAGGGGCGCGGTCAGTAAGACGATCGCAATCAGCGTCGCGATGATGGCGATGATTTGCGAAATGCCGATGGGCGACGCTGTGTCTTGCGTCATGGGCGATTGTCCTGGGAAGTAAGACACCGTGGCGGGATTGCCGGCGGGTCCGGGTTGGCATCAAGATGTGAATACAGCATAGAGCGTAATGCCGGGGCTTTGAATGGTGAAGCCCCCGGTGGTAGTGAAAAGAATAGAAGATTTCAGCAAAGGAATAGGTCGATGGCTGCGAGCGAAACAGAGGGCCCGGTTCTCTACCAGCGCGATGGCGAGATCGCCGTTGTGACCCTCAACAACCCGCCGGTGAACGCATTGGCGAAGGACGTTCGGGTCGCGATGGCGCGCCATCTGGAAACCGCCGCCAATGATGACGGGGTGAGCGCGATTGTGCTGTGCGGCAACGGTCGGAACCTTTGCGGCGGCGCTGATATCCGCGAATTCAACACGCCGGCGCGCGACGTCAAACCCATGAGCCGCGACCTGATGAACCTGCTGGAAGATTGCGGCAAACCCATCGTGGCGGCGATCCACGGCCCCACCTTGGGCGGCGGTTTGGAACTGGCCTTAGGCTGTCACTACCGGGTCGCCACCGCCGATGCGCAAATCGGCTTGCCGGAGGTCCTGCGCGGCATCCTGCCCGGCGCTGGCGGCACCCAGCGCCTGCCGCGCCTGATCGGCCTTGCGCCCGCGATAGACATGATCACCACCGGCATTCCGGTGAACGGCGAAAAAGCAGCCGAGTTGGGCATCGTCGATGCGGTGGCCACTGGCGATGTGCGCACCGATGCCATTGCCTTCGCCCGCCAGGTGGTCGCCGACAATCGCGGGCCACGGCGGATCAGCGCCATGAAGGTGGCCGGCGATGAGGCGGACAACAAGAAGCTGATCGAAGACTACCGGGCGAAGCTGCAAAAAACCTCGCGTGGATTGTTGGCGCCGTTCCATTGTCTTGAAAGCGTCGCCAATTCGGTCACCATGTCCTTCGATGAAGGCTGGGCGCGCGAGGCGGAGATCAGCCGCACCGCCATGGTCTCGGCTGAATCCCGCTCGCTGGTCCATGCCTTTTTCGCCGAACGGCAGGTGACCAAGATCCCCGACATCCCCACCGACATCGCGTTGCGGCCGGTCAACAAGGCGGCGATCATCGGCGCCGGCACCATGGGCGGCGGTATCGCCATGTCGTTCGCCAATGCCGGCATCCCGGTCACGGTCATCGAGGCGAGCCAGGAAAATCTCGACTGGGGCATGGATCGCATTGCCGCCAATTACGACGCCACCCGCAAGCGCGGCCGCCTCAGCGACGACGAGATGGCGGCGCGCCTGGGCCGCATTACCCCCTCGACCGATTACGCCCATATGGCCGACGCCGACATCGTCATCGAGGCGGTGTTCGAAGAAATGGACGTCAAACGCGCCGTGTTCACCGAGATCGACCGTCTGGCCCGCGCCGACGCCATTCTCGCCACTAACACCTCGACCCTCGATGTGGACGAGATCGCACAAGTCACCTCGCGGCCGGAAAGCGTGTTGGGCACCCACTTCTTCAGCCCGGCCAATGTGATGACCCTGCTCGAAGTGGTCCGCGCGGAGGCGACCAGCAAGGATATCGTCGCCTCGGTGATGGCCATGGCCAAGACCATCAACAAGGTCGGCGTGGTGGTCGGCGTGTGCGACGGTTTCGTCGGCAACCGCATGCTGGCGCCCTATTTCCGCCAGGGCGATTTCCTGGTCGAGGAAGGCGCGCTGCCGCAAGATGTCGACCGGGTGATCGAGGAATTTGGCTTCCGCATGGGCCCGTTCCGCGTGTCGGATATGGCCGGGCTCGATATCAGTTGGGCCATCGAGAAACGCCGCGCCGAAACCCGCCCGGCCGATGAACGCTTC
>JABDJY010000447.1 GCA_013003285.1 Alphaproteobacteria bacterium
GGCCAATACCAATGGTGGCCGGGTGAGCCTCGGCGACGATCCCAACGCGGCCGTCGAGGGCGCCGATTGCGTGGTTACCGATACCTGGGTGTCCATGGGCGATGCCGATGCCGAGCAACGGTGCAACTTGTTGACGCCTTACCGCATCGATGCCGCGCTAATGGCGCGCGCCAATAGCGACGCGATTTTCATGCATTGCCTGCCGGCCCATCGCGGCGAAGAGGTCGATGGCGACGTGATCGACGGCCCCCAATCGGTGGTTTGGACGGAGGCCGGCAACCGGCTGCCGGCGCAGAAAAGCATTCTTCTGTGGTGCCTGGGGCAGGACGGCTTCGATGCCTGATGGTAGTGAAGTCGTCGGCGACGATGAAGCGAACCTGGCCGACGACCTAATCCAACCCTTTAATCTGCTGGCCGGCCGCACCCAAGGCCCGGCGCTGACCGGCCGGCTGACGCGGCTGGGCTCGTTGGTCGACGATGTTCTCACCCGTCACGATTATCCCGAGCCGGTCGCGCTGTTGGTCGGTCAATCGCTGGCGATGGGCGCAACCCTGGCTGGGGCGCTCAAATTCAACGGAATTTTCACCTTGCAGATGCAGGGCGATGGCCCGGTGTCACTCGTCGTGGTTGATATCAGCACCACAGACGAGGGCGCGACATTCACCCTGCGCGGCTATGCCAAATTCGACGCCGACAAGGTAGCGACGCTGGAGGCGCCGACCGCGCGGGATTTGCTTGGCAAGGGCTATCTGGCGCTGACCGTCGATCAGGGCGCGCATACGGAACGCTATCAGGGGCTGGTGGAATTGATCGGCGATACGCTGGCCGAATTCGCCCAGCATTATTTCCGCCAGTCGCAACAGATGGATGCGGCGGTCATGGTGTCGGCCGGCCGCGACGCGGCCAGCGGTACCTGGCGGGCAGCCGGCATCATGCTGCAACGGGTCGCCGACCAGGCCTTGGAGATATTACCATCGGACCATGGCGACGATCCGTGGCGGCGCAACATGATGTTGATGGCCACCGGGACCGATGCTGAAATGCTCGATCCTGAATTGGCACCGCGGCGCTATCTCTACCGCCTGTTCCACGAAGAAGGCTTACGGGTGACACCGCCGCGCGCGCTGACCCGGGGGTGCCGATGCTCCGAAGAGCGTATTCTAAATGTGCTTCACCAATTGCCAAAAGAAGAGCTGGTGGATCTTTCCATCGATGGCGCCGTCGAGGTCACATGCGAGTTCTGCAACGCGCTCTATCTGTTCGACCCGGAGACGCTCGAGCCCCGTTAACCCATCATGGATTTGCCGCAATCGGTGATTAAACCGGAACGGAAACGGATGAAGGAGGGTGCCGGTGACGGTATTTTTACATCGGAATTGGATTGTTGCGGTGGCGTTATTGCTGGCAGCGTGTACCAGCGCCCCACCACCAACGAATTTTCCGCGCCTGACCTATTCCCATCTCGGCGCCTTCGATCTCGACGTCTCTACAATCGAAATCGTCGAGGCGTTTCAGCCGAGCCTGGCGCCGCCGAATGTGGATCATATGATGCCGGTTGTCCCCGCAGCTGCGGCGCGCCGATGGGCGCAGGACCGGTTGCGGGCGGCGGGATCGTTGGGCCAGCGCGCAGTGTTTACAATCGAAGATGGCGCGGTTACGGCGACGCCTTTAAAGCGCGAGACCGGTATTCGCGGTGTGCTCACCGTCGATCAGTCGGAACGCTACGACGCCAATTTGGCGGTGCGCTTGGAGATATTCGACATCAATGGTCGCCGTGTTGCGACGGCGGAGGCGACGGCGCAGCGTTCTCGAACGGTGCCGGAAAATCTTACGCTGGCCGACCGCGACAAGGTCTGGTTTTCGATGACCGAGACCCTGGTCAACGACCTGAACGCAGAGTTGGATAAAGCGATTCCGCAGTTCCTTGGCGCCTATTTGCGTTAACGACTTAAGGAACCGGCGCGCCGGTTGACGCCCAGCTGCACAGGCGGCGGAGGAAATCGGCACATTCATCGAGCTGCGCCAGGGCGATCCATTCATTGGCCTGATGCGCCTGGTCGATATTGCCGGGGCCGCATAGAACCGCGGGGATGCCGCTGGCTTGGAACTGGCTGGCTTCGGCGACATAGGCAGCCGTGTGGGTGGTGTTGGCGCCGGTGAGGTGGCGCGCCAGGCGCTCGGCCGGTGAATCGTCGTCGCGGCGAAGCGCCGGGACGGCGGCAAGCGGGCGGGTGGTGATTGTGGCCAGCGGATTTTCGGCGCGCAGGCGAGGTTCGATCTGTTCGGCGATGAAGGCATCGAAACGGGCCTTGATCGCCAGCGTGTCTTCATCGGGCACCGGCCGAAACTCCCAATTGAAGGCGCAATGTTCGGGGATGATGTTCAGCGCCTCGCCGCCTTGGATCTGGCCCACATTGAAAGTGGTCCAGGGCGGGTTGAAGCCGTTTGCCGGATCGCCCGCGGCCTGTTTTTCCGCCGCCAGTTCGCCGAGAAACCGGATGATCTCGGCGGCGTAATTGATCGCGTTGACCCCCAGATGTGGCGCGCTGGAATGGGCCGCGACCCCGGCGATCTCGGTACGGAACCCCTGGATACCTTTATGGGCGGTGACGATCTGCATGCTGGTCGGTTCGCCGATCACCACCAGTTGGGGCTTTACCAGGTCGGTGCACATGCGCTCGATCATCCGACCGACGCCCAGGCAGCCGATCTCCTCGTCATAGGAGCAGGCGATATGGATCGGCGTTTGCAGATCTGCCGCGACGAAGTCCGGCACCATGGCCAGCACGGCGGCGATGAAACCTTTCATGTCCGCCGAACCGCGGCCGTAGAGCCGTATTTCATCATCGACAAATCGCCGAGTCAGTTCGAACGGATCGTTTTCCCAGGGTTGGTTGGCGACCGGCACCACGTCGGTGTGACCCGACAATACGACACCGGCGCGGTCGGCCGGCCCGATTGTGGCGAACAGGTTGGTTTTGGTGCCGTCATCATTGGCGACGCGCACGCTGCCGACGCCCAGGCCGACCAGATAGGACTCGATATATTCGATCAATTCCAGGTTCGAGCGCGCCGACACGGTGTTGAAGCCAACCAGGTCGACGAGGATTTCTTCGGCGGTGCGCGGCGTATCGGACATCGGGCTCACGGCTTCCAGAAAGCGGGCGCGAATAATACCAGAATAGTGAACAATTCCAGCCGGCCCAGCAACATGCCGGCCGACAGCAACCATTTTGCGGAAGCGGGCAGGGTGGTGAAAGTGCCGTTGGGGCCGATTATGGGTCCCAGGCCCGGGCCGACATTGGAGATCGACGTCGCCGCGCCCGACAGGGCGGTGAGAAAATCGAGGCCCAATGCGCTCAAGCCCAGGGCGAGGGCGATGAACACCAGAACATAGAAGAAGAAGAAGCTCATCACCGATATGGTGACTTCGTCGGTGATCGGGCTGCGGTTGTAATAGGGAATGAAGACGCCGTGCGGCTGCACCAGGCGGCGAATCTGCGCCGTCGCGGTTTCGTACAATATCTGGAAGCGGAAAATTTTGATGCCGCAGGTGGTCGATCCGGCACAGCCGCCGATGAACATGATGAGGAAAAAGATCGTTAGCGCGAAGGGTCCCCAATTATCGAAGGCGGCAGTGCTGTAACCGGTGCCGGTCAATATCGATATGGTGTTGAACGCCGACAGCCGGATCGATTGGCCTGCCGGAAAGTCCTGCGAGAACGACAATATCAGCACGATGATGACGACCAGCACGAACGCCAGGGTCAGGAACCAGCGGACCTGGGTGTCGCGGAACAGCGATAGGGGCCGGCCGCGCACCGCCTGTAGATACAATAGGAAAGGCAGCGAACCGACGATCATGAACACCACGGCGATCCATTCGATGCCCGGTGTGGAGAAGGCGGCGAGACTGGAATCCGATGTCGAGAACCCGCCGGTGGCGATGGTCGTCATGGCGTGGGCGATGGCGTCGAAGCCGGGCATGCCGGCGAGCCAATAGGCGATAGCGCACAGCGCGGTCAAAATGAAATAGATCGCGGCGATCGCCGAGGAGATCTGCGCCGCGCGGGGTAATACCTTGTCCGATGTGTCCGAATTTTCCATGCGGAACAGCTGCATGCCGCCGACTTTGAGCATGGGCAGCATGGCGACGGCGGTCACAATGATGCCGATACCGCCGAGCCATTGCAGCAGCGCGCGCCACAGCAGAATACCCGGTGGCGCCTCGTCCAAATTGGTGATCACCGTGGCGCCGGTGGTGGTGATGCCCGACATGGCCTCGAAGAAGGCGTCGGCGAAGCTGAGATTGAGCTCGGCGAAGACGAAGGGCAGCGAGGCAAACAGGGTGACCCCGAGCCAGCTGCCGAGGGTCAGAACGAAGGCCTCGCGGATGCCGATCGCCATATCGCCGCCGCGCATGGTCAGGATCAGCGAAACGCCGATGAATAGGGTTAGCCCGGCGGATGCCAGAAACACTTGCCAATCGGCGTGCCCGGTGGCCGCGTCGACCAGCGCCGGCAACGCCATGGCCAGGGACAGGGTCGTCAGCAACAGGCCGAGAATGAAAAAGATGGGACGAAAATCGAGCACGCGGTTGATATCTATGTCGGTTCGCTGCCCGCTGCCGAATAACGGCGGCCGGGCTCAAACGAGGGCGATGATCGGGGGATTCGGGACCGCTGTCTAGCTAAACGATGTGACGCTGGGTTGACCGATCAGCGAGAGAAATTCGCGCCGCGTATCGGGGTTTTCGCGAAACGCGCCCAACATCCGGCTGGTCACCATGGATACGCCCGGTTTGTGGACGCCGCGCGTGGTCATGCATTGATGCTCGGCCTCGATCACCACCGCAACCCCCTTGGGCTGCAACACCTCTTCGATGCAGTTGGCGATCTGGGCGGTGAGTTTCTCCTGGATCTGCAACCGCTTCGCATAGGTCTCGGCGACGCGGGCCAGTTTGCTGATGCCGACCACCCGGTGATCGGGCAAATAGCCGATATGAATTTTGCCGATAATCGGCGCCAAGTGATGCTCGCAGTAGGATTCCACGCGAATATCGCGCAGCAGCACCAGCTCGTCATAGCCTTCGACTTCCTCGAAGGTGCGCTGCAAATAGGCCACCGGGTCTTGCCCATAGCCGGCGAAGAATTCCTCATAGGCGCGGGCCACGCGTTTCGGCGTATCGCTCAACCCCTCGCGCCCCGGATCGTCGCCGGCCCAGCGCAACAGGGTGCGGACCGCCTCTTCGGCGTCGGCGCGCGACGGCCGGTCGCCGGCCTGTTCGGCGGCCTTGGGATGGACCGCAATATTGCTGGGTTTGCTGGGTGTGTTGGTCATCGGGATTATCAAATTCCGCTGAGAACAAAGCCCGCTTTCAAGGCGGGGGACCCGATTTAAGTAATCGTCATCCGGCCCTGGGCAAGTCGCCCTGTTAGTTCAGGTTAACCACCTGATGGGGGCTGTCGAGCGAGAAGGCCGGGATCGCCACGTCGAATTGATCGCCGTGATCGGTCTGCATCTGATACGAGCCGACCATCACGCCGGATGGGGTCGCCAAGGGCGTGCCGCTGGTATATTCGAAGCTCTCGCCGGGCTCGAGCACCGGCTGCTCGCCGACCACACCGGACCCGCGCACCTCTTGCACCAGACCGTTGGCGTCGGTGATGTGCCAGTAACGGGCGCGCAATTGCACCGTCTCAGGCCCGTTATTCTCAATGCGAACCTGGTAGGCCCAGACGAAATGATCGTCGTCGGGGTCCGATTGATCCTCGAGAAAAATCGGCGCCACGCTGACCGAGATGTCGTTACTGGTTGAGTTGTACATGCCGCCGAGCTCCCACACAGACGCCTGATTTGCGGGATTTTCCGCCGAGGTCCGTCCCGCCCGCATCTTATGACAAGTTCCGGCCCTCATTGTCCAGTCGCCGGCGCGACTAAGCTTGGTTAATGGGCGCGGCATGTTGGCGGGGACCCGCCGGCGCGGTATCATATGCCATCCGGCGCGGGTGTAGCT